>DATKLO010000036.1:0-10245 GCA_035542375.1 Steroidobacteraceae bacterium
TTCCGCCGCGGTCTCCCACATCTGCGCGCCGCTGAGCTCCGAATGGCCGAAGGAGATCCGGTGGAATCGCTGCCGCAGGATCTCCTTCGGGGCCGGCTTGCCATCGCGCCCGAAGAAGAATCCCGGCGGATCGACCACGTAAGCATGTCCCCAGCGGTTGGTGATGATGCCGGCGATGTCGCGACTGGCGTCGAAGCCGGAATCGCCGAACATCTTCGTCAGTTGCGCGCGCACCGATGATTCAATCTGCGCGTAGCTCATGCCGAAGAGTTGCATGCGCGCCGCCGTGCACTGCTGCGGGAAGGGCACGCCCGGTAGCGGGAACGGGTTGTACATCGTCAGTACGGTGGGCTTGGAAGGATCGAGGGGTTGTGTCACCTGGCCCGGAATCTCCAGATTGCGCCTCAGGCTCAGCCACCAGCCGAAACCCTCGAACCAGCGTGCCGAGGCGATGCCCAGCTTCTCGAGGAACTTCCAGTTCCGCACCGCGACGTTGACGGTCAGCATGGGCGCGTGGTGAAAGTGATTCATCGCCTCGCGAACTGCTGGTGAGATGTCGCGGCAGATGTGGCGATTGGCGTGTTGCTGACCGCACAGGATCGCAGCCCTGGCCCGCACTCGATACAACCTGCCCTCGCGCAGATAAGTGACGACGACTCCCCTGGCCGATTCCGGCGGCCCCTCGTGCTGCACGGCGACCACGGTGGAGGCCAGACGCATGCGTACCGGCTCGTTGGGCTTGTCGAGCGCATTCCAGCGCACGGGTCCGTTCAGAATGTCAGCCATGCGGTATTCACCGGTGATGGCCGCGGGGAGGATCTTCTTGAGGAAGTGCCGCGCGGTGCCCGCGTGTCCACCGGGGAAGCTGGCGAGATAGACCTCGTCCGTCGGATCCACACCGCCCGTGGCGTAGCGGTAATAGCCAACCACGCCCGGCTGCAGGAAGTTGTAGGCGGAGTACGCGGAGATCACATCGGCTCCCAGCCCGCATCCCATCGCGCACGTCATGGGGCTCAGGTAGCGCAGTACCTCGGGCAGGTCGCGTTGCTCGATGCCCACCACATCCGTCAGGAACTGCTGGTAGGTCATGCTGTCCAGCCAGGACTCCCAGTCGGCACGGCGCGGTGGCGTGCGGAACAGCTCCAGATCCACCAGTGCCTTCTTGGCAGACTCTGCAATCGGCGCGTGCCGGAATCCATCCCGCCAGGGGTTCTTCACCCAGCCATGACCTTCGTAGTAGAAGCCCGTGTCCGAACGTTCCCAGGCAATGTGCATGGGCGACCAGGCATCCTCCGGCACCAGGATGTCGCGGCTGAGCCCGGTGGGTTTCTGGTAAACGAACTCCTCCGGGAAACCCAGGTCCTGCGCGAAGTGGGTCCACATGCCCGCGTCCTTCGCCTTGTTGAACGGCACCACGATGCCGGTAGCCCCCTGTGGCGCGGTCAGGTGGTAGCCATCGACCTGGAACTCGTTCTGCTTCGCCTCGCCACCGAAGATCGGGTGCTGATCGAACATGAGGACGGTGCCATTGGGGCGACCCTTGCGGTAGGCCCAACACGCGGACAGACCCGCCATCCCGCAGCCGACGATGATGACCTCAGGACTCTCGCCGGTGTCCACGGCCGCGCGCAACGCCCGGTCGAACTGCTGATTGCGGATCCCGCCGTGCGCGGCGTTGACCACCTCATGGGTGTTGCCATTCGAGCGGGCGTAATCGCCTATACCCCCTGGCCCGGTCCAGTCGGTCCCGAGGCCTGTCATCGGCGCGGCAACGGTCTGGGCCTGCGCCGTCCGCAGCGCCGCGGGCGAGGACATGCCCAGCAGTGCTGCCCCGGCACCCAGGAGCGTGCCGCCGACGAAATCCCGGCGCGTGCATTCGGGGGAATCGCTGTCGGCGGCGGACATGGCGTCACCTTCTTTTGGTCAGTTGACCAATACGCTACAATTGGTGCCCCATGCAGGTCAAGACCCCGCGTACCGTCGGGCGCAGCCGCGCCGGCCAGGAGACCGCTCAGCGCGTCATCGAATCCGCGCGAGCGCTGCTGATGAAGGAAGGCTACGCGCAGTTCTCCATGCGCAACGTCGCGAGCCACGCCGGCATGCACCTGGCGAACGTGCAGTACTACTTTCCAACCCGCGAGGCCCTGGTGCGCGCGCTGCTGGCTGACACCGGTGCCCGCTACCGCGCCGCCTACGAGAAGCTGCTGACCCAGGCCCCCGTTGACCGGGTCGAACGCTTCAAGGCGGTGGTGGACTACAACCTGCGCGATGTTGCCAGCGAACCCACGCGGCGCTTCTTCATCCAGCTGTGGGCCCTGCTCAGTACGCTCGACGGGGACTCGAACGACCTGCTCAACGAGCTGTACCGCATCGACCTGGAACAGTTGAGCGAACGAATCGCCGAGCTCGAACCGGCGGTGGAACCCGCGGAGGTACGCCGCCGCGCGACGCTTCTCGCCGCGATGATCGAGGGGCTGGTGCTGGTCCGCGGCGCGCACAGCGACCAGCCTGCCGAACTGAGGCGTCTGATGGCCTACGCGCATACAATGGGCCTGCAGATTGCCCGCGGAGCCGCCTGGAGTGCCTGACCCATGCCATCGGTAGTGAAGATCGATCCCGCGGCGGCACAATACCTGCCGAATCCGCAGAACGTCAGTACTGCCGACACGCTCGACGGAGCCACCGACGTCGTGAGCCGGAATATTTATCCGCACCGGTTGAGCGTGGCCGACACGCGTGGTGTCAGCCTCATGTGCGTCACTTCCGCGCTGGACCTGGGTGACTGCGCTCTCGGTTATGTTCAGTACGGCTCCAATGTCGGAATCGAATCCGGAATCATCGAAGAGTACCTGCTGGTGAAGTCCACGCTGTCCGGTCACGGGCGGGTCACCTGCGGCGATCACTCGATCACCTCCACTCCCCGTTCGATCATCATGACCTCGATGACCGAGCGCACCAACATCCTCATGTCGGCTCAGTGTCGCCACCTGACCGCGCGTATCTCCCGCCAGGCACTCGAGGCGCGTATCGCGGAGAAACTCGGCCGGCGGCTGACCGCGCCCCTGAGCTTCGGCATGGAGGTCGCCTCCGACTCGGATTTCGGACGGGGCTGGCACCAGCTGCTGAGTCACATCTGCCATCTGTCGGCGAGTGCACCTTCGGTGCTCGCCTGTGAGGACGTGCGCAGACAGTACTCGCGCACCATGATCGAGCTGCTGGTGCATTCGGCACCACACAACTACTCCGCCGCTCTCGAGGAAGCAGCCCACCCGAGCATCCCGTGGCACGTGCGTCGCGCGCGCGAGTACGTTCACAGCCATATCGCCGACATCCGCTCGATCGCCGACATCGCAGCCGCGGTCGGCATCACTCCGCGCACCCTGCAGAATGGCTTCCGCCAGGCCTTCAATCAGACTCCGGCGGAATACGTGCGCCAGACGCGCATCCGGGCATTGCACGCGGCGCTGCAGAGCGCCGATTCAGGTCAGAGCGTCACCGACCTGATGCAGGCGGTGGGCATCGTGAATTTCGGGCGCTATGCGCGTTACTACCGTCAGCAGATCGGTGTGGCGCCCTCCGTGACCCTCAAGCGAGCGATGTAGCTCCGCTGCCGGCCTGCTGTCCCCCCCGGCCTGCTGTGCCGGCTTGCCCTTCCTTTCCCGTGCCCAGTCGTTGCTCCTGCGCAACGCCGCAGCACACTGCGCCGGGGGATTATTTTCCGATCCCGTACGCCCGCTTCGCATTGTGGGTCGCGGGGCAGCCACGACTGCGCATAGCATCCCCAGGCGAAAGTCCTGTGGTGACTTCAGGCCCGCGCCGGCGCCGCTTCCGCGCGCCGCGGCCGCATTTCATTTTCCGGAGACCGACCCGATGGCTCGACTGACACTCCCCCGCTTCCTGCTCACGGGCTGTGCCGTGCTGGGTGCGCTGGCGATCTCGCCCGGCGCAATGTCCGAGGACACCAGCGGCGACAGCGACAAGCTCGCCGAAATCGTGGTCACGGCGCAGAAGCGCGAACAGAACCTGCAGGACGTGGGTACTTCGGTGACCGCATTCGATACCAACACCCTGGAGCGCCTGGGACTGCGCGATGTGACCGAGATCGCCGGCCAGGTCCCCGGACTGCAGTACAACCAGTTCGGCGCCACCGTGACCATCTACAACCTGCGCGGCGTGTCGCAGAACGATTTCAGCGATCACCAGGAAGCGCCGATTGCCGTATACGCCGATGACGCTTACATCGCCTCCACCGGCGCGCTCGCGGGCAGCCTTTTCGACCTGCAGCGCGTGGAGGTCCTGCGTGGCCCGCAGGGAACCCTCTTCGGACGCAACGCCACGGGCGGCCTGATCCAGTACATCAGCAATCAGCCGACGGATCACCTGGACGGCTACCTGGATCTCACCGGCGGCAATTTCGGGCGGATCGACTCGGAGGGCGCCATCGGCGGCCCGCTCACCGACACGCTCTCGGGCCGGGCTTCCTTCGCCACCAACTACCACGACGGCTACATCACCAACCGCATCGGTCCCTCGATCGCCAACGAGAAGCAGTACGCCGGCCGCATCCAGCTGACCTTCAAGCCGGCCGACAACACCGAGTTCCGCCTCAAGGTGCATGGCGTCACCAACGATCGCGAGACGGCGGGCAACTACTCGTGGGCCTCGGCCCAGCCCGATGCGACCGGGCGTGGCGTGTTCACCCCGGGACAGCCGGATGATTTCGGCTACACCAACCCCAGCACCGACCCCTTCAACCAGGCGGAAGACCGGCGCGGCCTGTTCAACCGCACGGTGTTCGGCACCACCCTGCACGGCATCTGGAAGACCGACCTGTTCACACTCACCTCGGTCACGGATTACCTGCATGTGATGAAGCGCTACGGGGAAGACTCGGACGTTTCGCCGAACCCCATCTTCAACTACGACGTGCTCTACCACTACCACCAGCTGTCGCAGGAGCTGCGCCTGAACGGCGCCCTGGAGGGCTTCCGCTGGGTCGGCGGCCTGTACTACCTCGACTATCACAGCCGCGACATCGGCACGACCGATCTGATCCAGCCGATCGGCTTCGGCAAGGCAGACTTCTCCCTGAGCACCAGCTCGCCCTCGCTGTTCGCGCAGACGGAGTACGACTTCACCAGACAGCTCACGCTCATCACCGGCGCGCGCTACACCTATGACGACAAGAAGTTCTACTACAACTACGTATGCGTGAACTGCCCGCAGAGCCTGACTTACAACCCGGGCACCTATCCCGGCGCGGCGCGCACCTTCAACATCGGCACGGGCAAGGTGGAGCTGGACTACAAGCCGGTGGAGGACGTCCTGGCGTATGCCAGCTGGAACCGCGGCGCCAAGGGCGGCGGCTGGTCGGCGCCCACCGCAGGTCCCGTGGACCCGCTCACCCTGCCCTACAACATGGAAAGGCTGACCAGCATCGAGCTGGGCTTCAAGTCCACCTTCTGGGACGGCCGGGCGCGCCTGAACGGTTCGATCTTCCATTACGACTACAAGAACTATCAGGGCTTCTTCCTGGATGTGGCCACGCAGGTGGTGGAGAACGTCGACGCCCACGTCAAGGGCGGCGAACTGGAGTTCGCAGTCGTACCGGTCCACGGCCTGAACCTGCAGCTGGGTGTGTCGCACCTGGAGTCCCTGGTGCCACACGTTCCCACCCCTGCCGGGGATATCGTGCCGGCCGAGATGCCGCAGGCGCCGCACTGGAGCTTCAACGCGGTAGCGCGCTATGAATGGCCCCTGCTGGGCGGGATCGCCTCGGTGGAGACGGATGCCAAGTGGAACAGCCGGCAGTACCTGGAGCTGATCAACGCCCCGGTGGACCTGCAGTCCTCCTATGCACTGATCAACGGGCGCGCAGGGTTCGGCACCAGCGACAACCGCTGGCAGGTGGACGCCTTCATCAAGAACGCCGCGAACAAGTTCTATCGCATGTACAACCTTGACCTTTCCGGGTTTATCGGGGTCAATCAGGGTGTATACGGGCCGCCGCGCGAATACGGCCTGGAGATCCGCTACCACATCGGTGGAGGTTGAGGATGAGCGCTTTCAATCTGATCATCGGCGGCAAGCCAGCCGCCACCCCTCGCACGTTCAATGTGCTGAACCCGGCGGACGAGAGCATTGTCGCCGCCTGCCCCGAGGGAACCGTCGAGCTCGTGGACAAGGCGGTAGCCAGTGCCCGCAGCGCCTTCCCCTCCTGGGCGGCGGTGCCCGATGCCGAGCGCGTGGCCAAGATGATGGCCATCGCCGAGCTGATCGAGAAGCATCACCAGGAACTCTCGCAGCTGATCACCCGCGAGCAGGGCAAGACCCAGAGCGGACCCGGCGCCAATCTCGAAGTGGGAGGAGCCGCGGCGTGGACGCGTGCTACGGCCAGCCTCTCGATCGGAGAGGAGATCATTCAGGACGACAAGAATGGTCGCATCGTCGTGCGCCGCAAGCCCGTGGGCGTGGTCGGATCCATTACCCCCTGGAACTGGCCGATGTTGATCGCCGTATGGCACATCATGCCGGCCGTGCGCGTGGGCTGCACCGTCGTCATCAAGCCCTCGCCCTTTACGCCGCTGTCCACGTTGCGGCTGGTCGAGCTCATCAACCAGGTGTTGCCGCCGGGTGTCGTCAATGTCATCACGGGCGGTGCTGACGTCGGCAATCACCTCGCCAATCATCCAGGGATCGACAAGATCGTCTTCACCGGCTCGGTGGCCACGGGAAAGAAGGTCATGGGCGGTGCGGCCCAGACGCTGAAGCGCATCACGCTCGAGCTAGGTGGGAACGACGCCGGCATCATCCTGCCCGGAACGAAGATCCAGCCGATGCTGGAAAAACTCTTCTGGGGCTGTTTCCTCAACGCGGGGCAGACCTGCGCGGCGCTGAAGCGCCTGTACGTGCACGAGGACCAGTACGAGGAGGTGGTCAAGGCCTTCTCCGAGTACGTCGCCAACATTCCGGTGGGCGACGGACTGGATCCCAAGAATCTGATCGGCCCGGTATCCAACAAGATGCAGTTCGACAAGGTCTCCGCCTACGTCGAGGACGCGAGAGCGCGTGGCGCCCGGATCGTCACCGGCGGCAAACCACCGCAGAAGCCTGGCTTCTTCTATCCACTCACCGTGATAGCGGACGCTGACGATGACATGCGCGTGGTGAAGGAAGAGCAGTTCGGACCGGTGATCCCTCTGATCCGTTACAAGACGGTCGATGAGGCGATCCAGCGGGCCAATTCGCTCGATGTCGGTCTGGGCGGATCGGTCTGGGGCAACGACCCACAGGAAGCCGCCAGGCACGCGGCGCGCCTGGAGTGCGGCACCGCCTGGGTCAATCAGCATGGCACGTTGCATCCGATGGCGCCGTTTGGCGGGGTCAAATGCTCGGGCATCGGCGTCGAATTCAACGTGGACGGGTTGAAGGAGTACACGACCGTCCAGGTCGTGAACGTCGCGCTGTAATTCATGGAGGCATCGGTCACGGCAGCCAGCGCGGGCGTGAGTTCGCGCCTGCGGCTGGTCGCGGCGATCCTGGTCGGAGTCGTCGGGCCCGAGGTGTTCATCGTCCAGCCCGGCTTCGTGCAGGGTCTGGTCGAGAAGCTCGGTTTCGACGATCAGAGCGCCGGCTACGCGGCCTCCATCGAAGTGTGGGGAATCACGGCCACCACGCTGTTGATGACGTTCTTTTCCCACCGTTTCAACTGGCGCAAGGTCATCATCGTGTCATTGCTGCTGGTCGCGGCAAGCAACGCGCTGTGCATCGGCGTGCACGATCAGCACCTGTTCGTCCTGCTGCGCTTCCTCGCGGGAGCCGGAGCGGGCAGCCTGATCTCGCTCAGCTTCACCACCGTCGGCCTGACGGAGAACCCCGATCGTAACTTCGGCTACCTGATCATGTGGGTGCTGCTGTACGGCGCGGTCGTGCTGTACCTGATGCCGGCGGCATACTCTGCGACCGGCATGAGCGGTGTCCTGCTGTTCTTCGCCGTTTTTCCACTGACCGCCCTGCCCCTGGTGCGCGCCTTCCCTGAAAACGGCGAGGCTGCCGCGGCCGTCGAGGCTGACGCGGTCGACATGCCGAAGTCGCTCAAACTGGTGGCACTGACCGCCATGTTCGCGTACTTCATCGCGCAGGGAGTTGCGTGGGCCTATCTGTTCCTGATCGGCACAGGCGGTGGGCTGTCCGATCAGCGCGTCGCGACCGCGCTGACCCTGTCGCAGGTGGCCGGCGTGGCCGGAGCGTTGCTGCCGGCAGTCATCGGCCATCGGTTCGGCCGCTGGCGTCCACTCACCATCGGCATCATCGGCGGCGCGGTGGCGCTCGCCTTCCTGGTCGGGAAGTTCGAATACCTGAACTTCACCCTGCTGGTGTGCGCCTATAACTTCTTCTGGAACATGACGCACCCGTTCCTGCTCGGCTCGATGGCCAGCTTCGACCGCCGCGGACGGGTGGTGGTGTATGCGGTCGCCCTGCAGATGCTGGGGCTGGCGATCGGCCCGGCACTCGCCGCGAGCGTCATCTCGCCTTCGCATTACGAAAACGTCAACTGGCTTGCCATCGGTTTCTTCGCGGTGAGCTGGGTGTGCATCCTGCCACCCGTGCTCGTGCAGCAAGGCCGCGCCCGCGCACGCCACCTCGGCTGGAGAACGCCATGATCGGAAATCTCAAGGGCAAGGTCGCGCTGGTGACCGGCGCGGGACAGGGTATCGGCGAGGGCATCGCGCGACGATTCGCCGCGGCCGGCGCCAAGGTGCTGATCGTCACACGCACCGCGAAGAACGGCCAGGCGGTCGCCGATTCCATCGTCGCCCAGGGCGGAACCGCCAGTCTGCTGCAGACCGACGTCGGACAGCACGAGCAGGTGAAGCGAGCCGTGGCGCATGCGGTGGCGACCTACGGAAAGCTCGACATCGTGGTCCACAACGCCGCCGTGTATCCGGTCATCCCGATCGAGCAACTCACGGATGCCGATCTGGACATGACCCTGTCCGTCAACCTGAAGGCCGGGTTCTGGCTGATCCAGGCCGCCCTGCCCCATCTGCGCCAGCAGGGGGGCGGCCGGATCCTGTTTACTTCGTCGGTGACCGGCCCCAACGTCGCCATGCCCGGTACCGCGCATTACGCAGCCTCGAAGGGTGGCATGAACGGGTTGATCCGCACCGCTGCGCTCGAGTACGCACGGGAGAACATCACCGTCAACGGCGTCGAACCCGGTTACATCCTGACTCCCGCGATGCTCGCCCTGGGCAGTGAAGCGGAGATCGCCGAGATGGCCAAGTGCATTCCGCTGGGCAAGCTCGGCGCACCGCTCGATATTGCCAACACGATGCTGTTCCTCGCTTCCGAGGAAGCAGCCTACATCACGGGCCAGACTATCGTCGTGGACGGAGGCTCGACCTTGCCGGAGAGCCCCGTGGTACTGGACGCTTACTACAACAGTCTGAAGTAACGACAGCAAAGGCGGAGCGATGGGCACCGATTCACTGCTGGAGCGGCGCTTTCGCGTTCTGGGCAGGCATTCACCTCTTTTCTACGAGAGGCCTTTGCAGCTGGTTCGCGGCGATGGCGTCTGGGTGTACGACGCCGATGGCAAATGCTACCTGGATGCCTACAACAACGTGCCGCACGTCGGGCACTGTCATCCACGCGTCGTCGAGGCCCTGGCCCGGCAAGCGCGTATACTCAATTCGCACACGCGTTATCTTGACGAGACGGTCGTCAACTACGCCGAGCGGCTGCTTGCAACGTTTCATTCCTCCCTGAACAAGGTATTTCTCACGTGCACCGGCAGCGAGTCCAACGAGCTGGCCATGCGGATTGCGCGGGAATGCACCGGGCATCAGGGAATCATTTCCACCGCTTTCGCCTACCACGGCAACACAGCCGCGGTCGCGCAGATCAGCTCGGTATTCACACCACCCGAAAAGCGCGGTCCGCACGTCCGATGTGTCCCGGTGATGGATCCATACCGTGAACGAAACGGACGCAGCGATGCCGAGTTGGCAGATGCCTATGCGCTGGACGTACAGCGGGCCATAGACGATTTCGCACGTCATGGTGTGAAGCTCGCCGGCGTGCTCTTCTGCACGGCATTTTCGAGCGAGGGCCTGCCGGTCGTACCTCCAGGCTACTTCCGCAAGGTTGCCGATATCGTCCGCGCGGCTGGTGGGCTGGTTATCGCCGATGAGGTGCAGGGCGGCTTCGGGCGCTTCGGCTCACACATGTGGGGCCACGAGG
>DATKLO010000037.1:0-22997 GCA_035542375.1 Steroidobacteraceae bacterium
CGGAAGGCCCGCGCGGCGATCAGACTCTCCAGATAGGCCCCGGAGGGAAATACCACGTCGTAACCGGAATGCCCCACCAGCAGTCGCGCCGCCATCGCATCGTTCGAGTTGAAGACGTTGTAGTGCACGCGAATGCCATACCGCGCCTCGAACTTCTGCACCACCTCGGGCTTGATGTAGTCGTACCAGTTGTAGACGTTGAGGACCTTCTCCTCCGGGGCCGGCGGCTGCCGGCGCTGCTGACAGGCCGTCAGTGCCAGGCACAGAACGCCGGTCAAGGCGGCGATACGCCACCGGGAGTGTCCGCAGCCAGCTGAATTCGCGTTCATTGCCGCGAAGCTTACAATGGACGCCATGGTCTCCGTGATCCCTTCCGGACCGAATCCGAGCGGCATCCCGACGCTCGACATCGACCCCTTCGAGGAGTCCTTCCTCGAGGATCCCTATCCGGTACACGCGCGGCTCAGGGACCTGGCGCCCGTGGCATGGCTGCCTCGCTATGGAGTGACCGCCATTGCGCGCTATGAGGAAGTGCGCAAGGTGCTGCGCGACTGGCAGACTTTCTCTTCGGCTCGCGGTGTCGGTCTCGCCGATCTGGCGCACCAGGCGCGCTTCCGCCTGCCCAGCCTGCTGCTGGAGGCCGACCCGCCTGCTCACGATCGCGCCCGGCGCGTCATGAACAAGGCGCTCTCCAACACCGTGATCGAACGGCTGCGCGAGCGGTTCCTGGCCGTGGCCGTAGCACTCGTGACGGACCTTCTGGCACGCGGGGAATGCGACGGGATTGCCGACATCGCCGAAGCCTATCCGCTGCAGGTGTTTCCGGATGCGATCGGCATGAAACGCGAGGGCCGGCACAACCTGCTGCCCTACGGCGACATGGTGTTCAATTCGTTCGGTCCCGAGAACCAGCGTTTCAGAGACTCCGCGCCGCGTGCAGAGACCGCCTTTCCGTGGGTCAAGGAACAGGCGCTGCGCGAGAACCTGACTGCCGACGGCTTCGGCATGATCGTCTACCATTGCGTCGATGCCGGTGAGCTCAGCGAAGAGGACGGCGGTGTGCTCGTGCGCGCGATGCTGACCGCAGGCGTGGACACCACCGTGAACGCGATAGGCGCAGCTCTCTATTGCCTGTGCCGTTGGCCGGACCAGTGGAACCAGTTGCGCTCGCATCCGGACCTTGCACGGGGAGCATTCGAGGAGGCCGTTCGCCTGGAATCTCCGGTCCAGACGTTCTTTCGGACCACGACACGCCCCTGCACTGTCTCAGACCACGAGCTCCCGGCAGGCCAGAAGGTCCTCATGTTCCTCGCCGCGGCAAACCGTGATCCGAGGCGCTGGCAGAACCCCGACGACTACGACATCACGCGTGCGACGGGCGGACATCTTGGATTCGGGTTTGGCATCCACGCGTGTGTCGGCCAGTTGCTCGCGCGCCTGGAGGGTGAGGCCGTGTTGCGGGCGCTCGCCTTGCGCGTGAGCCGTATCGAAGTCGCCGGGCCGCCCGTCCGCCGCTACAACAACACGTTGCGCGGTCTGAGTTCCCTGCCGTTACGGCTGCATTCGGGGTAGGATGCGCGAAGGAGGCTCCGAGATGAACCGCGGAACTGTTCCGTTCCTGGCAATGCTGGCCACTGCGGTACTGGCGTTTACGACGCTGGCGGAGGCGGATACGCAGTCTCCCTCGACCGGCGCCTGGCAATTCCTGCGCCCGCAGCTGTACGGCGAACGCGACATCGGTGAAGTGGGCGATCAGCTCATGAGCATCGAAGCCCCGGCCAGTACACCGGACCCCTCCGCCACTCCAGTGGTGCTGCGCTTCGGACCGCAGATGGCGGGCCACGTCAAACAGGTTCGGGTCATCATCGACAACAATCCCTCGCCACTGGCGACCACGATGAATCTCACGCACGCTGCACCGGTGGATGAGATCGACCTGCGCGTGCGCATCGACCGCTTCACCTCGGTTCGAGCGATCGCGGAGACCGACGACGGTCACCTCGAGATGCGCAGCACCTGGGTCAACGCCAGCGGTGGCTGCTCCGCCCCGCCCAGTGCCGTGCAGGGTGGCACTCTGGGTGAGATCCGCTTTCGGCCCACAGGCGACCGGGCGATGCAGATCAGCATCCGGCATCCCAACAACTCGGGTTTTCAGATCGATCCGCGCAGCGGCGATTCCATACCGCCCCACTACATCTCGCACGTGCGCCTGCTGGCCGACGGCAAGGTGGTGATGGAGGCGGAAACCGGAATCTCATTCAGCGAGAACCCGACACTGCGCATCGGCACGAGTCAGCCACTGAATCCTCCCTTGACGTTCGAAGCCACCGACGAACCGACGCAGGCGCATTTCTCCGCGACCTGGAAGGCCGGTGCGGACACCTCTGCCCGCTAGAGCCCTGAGCTCGCGAGCGCGCGCGGCCGCCTGGCTGCTCGCCCGCCCGGGTCTGCTCGCGGGCTCGGGTCTGCTCGCGACAGCCTGGGTGCTCGCGGCACCGGGTCTGCTTCAGGCCGCGCCCTCTGCTGCGGATTCATTCAGGGTCACGGAAGTTGCCCCCGGTGATTTCGTGCATATCGGTCGCCAGCTCGCCCTGGACGCGCCCGGACACGATGACATCGCCAACATCGGCTTCATCGTCGGTCAGAAGTGCGTCGCCGTGGTCGATACCGGCGGATCCACACGGATCGGCCGGGCCCTGCTGGCGCAGATCAGGCAGCACACGAAAAAACCCATTTGTTACGTCATCAATACTCACGTGCACGTCGATCACGTCCTCGGCAATGCGGCTTTCGTGAACGGATCGGCTCGGTTCGTGGGTCACGAGTCACTCTCCGCCGCACTCGAGCGCAGCCGTTCACTGTTCCTGGAGAGCTATTCCGGCGATCTGGATCCACCGGCCAGCGCAGCGCAGATCGTGGGTCCCCAGATCAAGGTGGCCGAAGGCAGCAGCCTGGAAGTGGATCTGGGCAGACGGAGGTTGCGCCTGCAGGCCTGGCCGCGGGCGCACACGGATTGCGACCTCACGGTTTACGACGAGGTCACCAATACGCTCTGGGCCGCAGACCTGCTGTTCATACGTCGCACGCCAGCCATCGATGGCAGCGTCAAAGGCTGGCTGACCGTGCTCGACGAACTGGTGAAACTGCCAGCCACGCGCGTCATTCCGGGTCACGGTGAGGTGCAGCAGAATCTGCCGGAGGCCGTAGCGCCCGAACGGCGCTACTTCGAGAACCTGATCGCCGAGGTGCGTGCAGGCATTGCCGGGGGCAAACCGCTTCAGGAGGCCATCAGCACGGCGGACGCCTCAAACAGCAAGGACTGGCTGCTTTGGGACGCCACTCATCCGCATAACGTGGCTCGCGTGTATCAGGAACTCGAGTGGGAATGATGCGCAGGCGAGATTTCCTCCGAGCCGGTCTCACGCTGGCAGCCACGTGGCGAACTCCAGGATCGATTGCGGCGGCTGCCGCGAGAGTCGTGGTCGTAGGCGGTGGGTTCGCGGGATCGTGCTGTGCGCTGGCGCTGCGGCGCCTGAGTCCGGCAACGGATATCGCGCTGATCGATCCTCAATCCCACTACGTCACGTGTCCGATGAGTAACGAGGCACTGGTAGGACTGCGTTCGCTGGACTCGCTGACCACTTCGCGACCAGGCCTGCGGCAGGGTTCGATTCGGTACATCTCCGAGGCCGCTACCCGGATCGATGCCGGGAACCGCCGGGTCGGCTTGCGCAGTGGTGGCGAGATCGCCTATGACCGGCTGATCGTGGCTCCGGGCATCCGCTTACTGTGGGGAAAGCCCGAAGGCTACGACGAGCGTAGCGCCTCCGTCATGCCGCACGGTTGGCAAGCCGGCGAACAGACTCGGCTCCTGGCTGCGCAGCTGCGATCATTGCCCGACGGCGGCACGGTTGGCATCTCGGTTCCCGGCGGCCTGATGCGCTGCCCACCGGGTCCCTACGAGCGGGCGAGCCTCATCGCCGGCTGGCTGCGCGTGCATCGGCCGCGCGGCAAGGTCCTCATCTTCGATTCCAACAATCACTTTCCGCGCCAGGACGTGTTCATGGCGACCTGGCAGGACCTGTATCCGGGTCTGATCGAATGGATTCCACCGACGCAGGGCGGCGCGGTGACCCGGGTTGATGCGCGCACCTGCACGCTCTACTCCTCCACCGGCTCACAGCGCGTGTCGGTCGCCAACGTCATCCCACCGCAGGCCCCCGGACAGCTGGCGGCTGACAGTGGACTGGCTACCGGCCATGGCTGGTGTCCGGTGGATCCGCTGAGCTTCGAGTCTCAGCTCATTCCCGGTATCCACGTGATCGGCGATGCCTGTATCGCCGGTGCAATGCCCAAATCCGCTTCCGCGGCACGCAGCCAGGCGCACCAGTGCGCCGTCGCCGTCGCGGCGTTGCTGCAAGGTCAGGAAGTACCCTCCGTTGAACTCAGCAGTGTCTGCTACAGCAGGCTCAGTGAGGAGCGCGCGCTCGCCATCCAGGGCCAGTTCCGCATCGAGGGCGGCGAGATCCGTCAGGTGCCGGCCACCGAAGCCGCCCAGGCGCCATCACAACCACAGGTATCTCCACCACCGCCGTCCGCCCAGGCACAGCCGTCCGCTCAACCACCGCCGTCCGCCCAGGCACAGCCGTCCGCTCAGCCGCCGCCGTCTGCCCAGCTAACCGCTGAGGCCCGGGAGTGGTACGCGGACATTCGTGCCGATGCGTTTGGGGGCTGATGCCGGCTTCGTCGATTTCAGGATTTGTGGATGCGCAGGCACAGGCAGGTGACGACATCCCGCACCGTCGGAATCCTCAGGAGCGTGTCGAGACTCAGATCGGTCAGGTCATCGACATCCTCCACATACGCCTGCAGGATGAGGTCGAACTCCCCCGTCACGGCGGCGCAGCTCGCGATCCGATCGTCGCCCCGAATGACATCGAGGAAGGCATTGGCATCGGTAGCGCCGCGCTGATCCAGATTCACGAGCAGATAGGCCACGAGATTCCTGCCCATCGCCTTCGGATCGATGACGGCACGATAGCCCTGGATGGCGCCGCTCTCCTGCAACGCGCGCACACGTCGCGAGCAGGCGGATTCCGACATGCGCACGCGGCGAGCCAGCTCGACGTTGGACAGGCGGCCATGACGCTCGAGTTCGCGCAGGATGAGTCGGTCGCTTCGATGAGTACGGAAGGTCTTGGTGGAATCCACCGCGCGGCGCGTGTTTTTTGGCACAACCCTGCCTTTCTTCATACGAATCGGCTCATATAGGCACCCTGTCCCACCTCTTCGGCGGTAGTCTGCCACCGGTTATGATGGAGCGCCAACCCATGACGACCAGCAGATACGACGGTTTCCCTCTGGGTCGCGCGATCACGCTCGCAGAGCTGGAGGCAGACCCCTACCCCGCTTTTGCCAGGCTGCGCGAGCGCGAGCCCATTTCGTGGCTGCCCGCGCTCGGCATGTGGTACGTGACGCGATACCAGGATGTGCGCACTGGATTGGTGGATACGGCAAGACTGACGACCGCATCCGACCAGTCCACAATCTTCGACACGTTCGGCTCACACATGCTGACGACGGAGAACCCGGCGCACGATCGCTATCGCCGCGCGGCACAGTATGCCTTTGCGCCCGGATACATCCGCACGCATTTCGAGAGCGCCATCGGGCAGGTTGCCGCGAGTCTGCTGGGCGAGTTTCGTCAGTCGCGCCAGGCAGACCTGCGAGCGGCGTTCGCGGCTCGCCTGCCCATCCGGGTCATCCTGCTGGTCTGCGGTCTGCCGGCGAGCGCGGAAACGCGCATGCGGCGCTGGTATGACAGCTTCGAAGCGGCGCTGGCCAACTTCACGCGAGACCCGGCAATCCGCGCGGCTGCACGGCGTAGCGTGCAGGAGTTCCATGGAATGCTGGACGAAGCCATCGCAACGGCGCGGGGCTCATCATCGGACACGCTGATCGCGCGCATGGCCAACGCGCCGCAGGAGGAGAGGCTGAGCGATGAGGAGATTCGGCGCAATCTGTCGATCATCTTCTTCGGCGGCATCTCCACCGTCGAGGCGCTGCTGCTCAACTGCCTGTGGGCCCTCTTCGAACACCCACAGACCGCGGCGCGGGTGCGGCAGGACCGCACACTGCTGCCCGCGGTGATCGAGGAGACGATGCGCTGGCTGAGTCCGGTTCAGTCCGCCACACGGCACGTGCTTGAGCCGTTCGAGTGGCATGGAATCCGCTTCGAGCCGCACGACATCGTCAACTGCATGCTGGGCGCCGCCAACCGCGATCCGGCCCTGTTCGCCGATCCGGACCGCTTCGACATCGACCGCGTGAACGCCCGGCGCCATCTTGGCTTTGCCACCGGACCGCACGCCTGCCTGGGCTCGCATCTGGCCAAGACGGAGGTACGTGTGGGACTGGAACTGCTGCTCGAGCAGTTGCAGGGCCTGCAGCTGGTGCGCTCCCTCAGTGAGTCTCCGAGCGGCTACGAGTTCCGCCAGTCACGCCGCCTGACCGTGGCGTGGGAGGCCTGAAGGACTACCAACCCGAAAACCGGGGCCACACCGCCGTCAGCCGTGCGGAATCCGGGCCGACTACACCGTATGCATCGTGTTGGGTGGCCGTTGCGCAAGCGTGATTCGGGAGGATTCGCACGCGGGCGCCGACCGGCAGGTCCGGGAGTTGCGCACCCGATCCCGGACGCAGGCAAATGATGCCATGCTCCTGGTTGACCGCCGTGACGATGCAATCGGTCAGGACACGTCCCCGCTCATCACATGCGAGCCCATAGCCCTGATCGACCGGCTGGTCCGCGGTGCCGCGATCGCGTGAAAGGGCCGTCCAGCCCGCGTCCACGAGGATCTGACCGCGCTGCTTCTGATGGCCGATCACGCTGGCGAGCACACTGATGGCGATGTCATCGACCGCGCAGACACCCAGGCCGGCCATGACCAGGTCGAAGAAGACGAATACGCCGGCACGAACTTCAGTCACCCCGGACAGATCGCGTGCGAACAGGGCTGCCGGAGTGGAGCCCACGCTGACCACAGGACACGGCATGCCGGCGGACCGCAACATCTGGGCGCTGCCCACGACAGCGCTTCGCTCGCGCTCGGCAGCTTCGGTCAACTGCTCCTCGCCGCGGCAAGCATAGGAGCCCCCGGAGTGGGCCATCACCCCACGCAGCTCCGCACCACCCTCCACGAGAGCCGCGCCGATCTGCAGCAGACGCGGATCACGCGGCGGTACTCCCGCTCGGTGACCATCCGAATCGATTTCGATGAGCGCGGGGATCCGGTCCTTCAGCTCACGGGCCGCCGCCGCGACCGCGTGGGCCTGATCCACACTGTCGAGGATCACGCTCAGGTTCACACCCTGCCGGCGCAATGCGCCCACGCGCGCGAGCTTGCCAGGTTCGATCCCGACCGCATAGAGGATGTCGCGTGAACCCGTTGCTGCAAACTGTTCGGCCTCCTTGAGAGTGGATACAGTGATCGGCCCATCCGTCCCGCGCAGCATGCGCTTCACCACTTCGACGCATTTGGCCGTCTTGACATGAGGCCTCAGCGGCACACCCAGCTTGCGCAGATGCCGCCCCAGACGCTCGATGTTGCGCTCCATGCGCGATTCATCGAGCAGCAGACAGGGTGTCTCCAGCTCGTTCAATGTGCAGTTCGCCGAAGGTGCTCTCAAGCAGATATCCCGTGCAGTTCTCTCATCGTGGATCCCAGGCCTCCAGGGCCTTGAATCCCGGCCCGAGATCCTGGGTGCGCGTCCAGGGCACGGGAGCGAACGGTACGTTCCGCGGCCAAAGCTCATCCAGTGTCCCGGCATCGTACAGCACGCCGTCCTTCATCACGAAGCGCAGTCGCAGGGAGTTGCGGATGTCCTGCAGCGGATCGGCATCCAGCACGAGCACATCGCCCAGCTTCCCCGGCTCCAGCGAACCGATGAAGGAGTCCAGGCCCGTGAAGCGCGCCCCACCCAGCGTGGCCATGCGCAGCACCTCCTCGGGATGCAGGGCCGAGGCGTACATCTGCAACTCGAAATGATCGCCGATGCCAGGGACTTCACCGTGGGCGCCGATCGCGGCGTTGCCCCCGGCGCGCACCACTGCCGCCACACCCTCCGCCATGAAAGAGAAGGAGAAGTCCGCCCGCGGCCGCTGCGCGAAGCTCGGATACAGGCGCAGCCACTGCCAGGGGATGAAGCGGGTGTACTTCGGATCCTGCCAGGGGCGGTACTGGGCGAGGAAATACTCACTGCCCCAGAACTGCAGGCCACCGACGATGAACGTGGGCGAATAGGTGACTCCGGCCCTGCCGAAGAACTCCGTGACATCCCGGTGCAGCGTGTCGTAGGAGAGCATGTGCTCCCAGCCGGTGTGGCCGTCGAGTACCAGACCTACCACGTAGTCGAGGTCACCCTGCTCCGCGGTCAGATACAGCCCGCCGTGACGCTGGGTCGCGACGGTCAGCATCTGCGACTGGCGGCGGTTGGTCTGATGGAAGTTCTTGATGCCGATCGCCGCCGTGTTGGCGTGCAGCTCGACGATCCGCTCGGCGTCCGCATAGGTCTCGATGTGTTCCTCGGGATGATTGTCGTGCACACCGAAGCTGGTGTGGAAGTAGCGCGGCCCCACCATCCGGCCGGTCATTGTCAGATCCGAATAGCGCGGATTCACGGTAGGCACGCCGTAAGGATCTATCGCCGTCGTGACACCGTAGGCCAGCAGGAGCGCCGAGTGAGGGTGATGGCGCGAGGCAAGCTCGGGAATCCACCCGGTCTGATGATTGTGATGATGCACATCGACAAGTCCCGGCATGACGAACTTGCCGGTGACATCCACTACATGATCCACATGCCGCAAGTCGCACTCGAACACGCAGCGGATGCGGCCGTTCTCCACGATGATGGTCCCGAGGCGCGCCGGCTGATCCTTCGCCATCGAGAGGATCGTTCCGCCAGTGAGCGCGATCGCACCTTGCGCGCGTGCACGCGGCAGTTGCAGTTGGATCGGCTCATCCTGCTGTGCTTCGCTGCGCAGATCGTAGTAGTAGTGATGCGTGCCGTTGAGATATTCGACCGTGGTCCCGTTGTCCCAGCGCGGGAACCACCCACCTGCCGCTGACAGCCGCCTGACCCTGACGGGCGACTCGTGCGCATAGAAGTCAATTGAGGGCAACCCGCTCTGCGGCAAATCTGCCAGATAGACGTTGAACCAGGCGTGGTAAGTCAGGTGCCGCCCGTCCGCGGAAAGCATCGCGTCGTCCGCCAGAGCAGGAAGGATTGCATGCGCGGCCTTGACCTGCCCGGTGTCGTTGACCGACATCAGCACCTTCGCACTCGGCGCGACAGCGCTGCCTCCGGCAACGCCGCCACCGATGGCGCCGCTACCATTCGCGGCGACGGTGCCGCCGACAGGGGTGGCTACCCCGGCAGGCCCGGCAGGCCCGGCAGGCCCGACAGTCAGCAGCGAGCCAACATGCTGTGCGGTGTCCAGATAATAGAGCCTGCCGTCGGTGTGCCAGTGGATCGGAGTCAGGGCTGGCAATGCGGCGCGCACGTCGGCACGCCCGCCGCTGGCGGGCATGATCGACAGATACCAGTTGCGGTTCGAACCGAGTGTGTCGCCGCGCAGGGTCTCGAGCGAGCCCGTGACGAGCGCGATGCGGCGGCCATCCGGACTCCACGCGGGATACAGGTACTCGCCCGGCTCGGTAGTGAGTCGTTGAGGTTTGCCTCCGGTGAGGGGCGCTTTCCACACTGCTCCCAGCTCTCCGTCGTGCCAGGTGACGAAAGCGATCCAGCGACCATCCGGTGACCACACGGGCATCTGCTGCAAGGTGTCGGCCATCGGTGCCAGCAGCCGGTATGAATTCGCGGCGCGCGACCGGAGCCAGATCTGTCCTGCCGCGTAGAACGCAATCCATTTGCCGTCGGGTGAGGTGGCGGCCGTCTCGGGAAAGCGCACCGCGAACTGGTCTCCGGACAGATCCACATGACCGCGCGCCATTTCGGACAGTTCACGGTGTACGTGCACCTTGAAACCGATCGTCGTGACAATACCCGTGGCCAGCACCACACGACGTAACTTCCCGTTCACCGGCACGATCAGCGCGCTGCTGTCCTTCTGCCAGGCATATCCGTTGACCATCCGGAGTATTCCGCGCGCGTAGGTCCCGGTGCGATCCGGGTCGATGGGATCCAGAAGCACACGTTCTCGTCCCGTACGCAGATCCCTCACCCAAAGCGCCGTGCGGTAGTTGTAGGGATGTCCTGCAATGGAGGTTGTACCTCCGGGAATCCTTCGTGCGAATGCCAGATAGCGCCCGTCCGGCGAGGCTTCGGGCGCGAAACTGTCCACCGGCTGGAACTCCGGCATCCGGTAGACGCGAAAGGTCGGCGGCCGGAACGTGGTTTGCGGCGGCGTCAGACGCTGGATCTCACCGGAGCCAAGGTCAAGGCGCTCGAGGTGATAGGCTGTGTACTCCTCCGATCCCATCGTGGACTCGTCGTAATAGACATACCGGCCGTCGGGCGAGACGCTGGGCCAGGAGGTCTGCGAATCCGGCAACCCGGTCAGTTCACGGCCCTGCCCGCTGGCCACCGAGTACATCCATAGATGCAGGATGCGGCGCTCCATCCCTTCGCCGGGCACGCCGTAGATCCTCTGGACCACGATCGAACCGCCATCCGGTGTCCAGACCGGTTGCGCAAAACGCGTTTGCAGGTCCTGCACCAGAGACCGTGGCCGTGAGCCGTCGGCATCCATGAGCCAGAGATTGTTCTGGCCACCACGATCGGAGATGAAGGCAATGGTGCCGCCATCCGGCGAGTAGCGCGGGTGGTAGTTGATGGACTGCCCGGCCTTGCGCGTGAGCAGTTCGGCGTCGCCGCCCTGCACCGCGATGCGGTAGATGTTGCCCAGCAGATCGAAGACCAGCCACTTGCCATCCGGAGACGTATCAACCGAGGTGTTCGTGCCTTCCGTGGTCTCGAAATCCACGACACGCACCGCGCCGTAGGTTCGCGTGGCATCCCAGTCCGGTTCCATCGCCTGGCTGGTGGTGCCGACCAGCAGCACAGTGAGGCTGATGAGCGTCACGAGACACGTCTGCCGTTGCTTCATGGTGGGCTCCCGAGGAGGAATTGCCGCGTGCCGCAATCCGGTACATCTGCACTAGAAATACCGTACGATCGTATAATATCATGAGCACGCCGGATCGCACCGGCGGCGGCGGACCCGTCAATGCAACGGGCCCGCGGCAGCGACAGTCCGCGGGGGAATCCATGCGTTCGCCGATCTCTATGCCGATCCTGGCCTCGCTGTTGTTGCCGCTGATGGGAGCACAGTCATCGCTGGCCGCCGCCCAGCCGCCTACGGACGCCGAGTTCGAACAGTGGGCGGATGCCGCGGCGTCCGCAGCCATCGACCGTCACGGCGCTTCCGCCCTGGCGGTGGCGCTGGTCCGTGACGGCCAGCTCGTCTACTGCAAGGGATTCGGACATCCCGACGCCGCGCGTGCGACAGCCGTCGACCCCTACGGCACGCCCTTCTCCATCGGGTCCATCACGAAATCGTTCACCGCCACAGCCGTGGCCCAGCTGCTCGAACGCGGCGTGATCCGGTCACTCGATGACCCGGCCAATCGCTACCTGCGCCGGGTCCGGCTTCCCGCGCCGGACGGACATGAGATCACGGTCAGGAATCTGCTGACCCATCGCGGTGGATTCGACGAGTCGGTCTACAAGCTGGCGAGCTTCCGGAAGGAAACGGTGCCCATCTCGCCCGAAGCCATCCTGGAGAGACTGCCGCCGCCGGCACGCACCCCGGGTGTGATCTCCGTGTACTCCAATATCGGCTATGGCGTGCTCGGCCTGCTGATCGAGGACGCTACCGGCCTGACTTACCGCGACTACCTGAAACGCAACATCCTGGAGCCGCTCGGCATGGCTCATTCCTTCGTGCGTTACGACCCGCAGGAACCTCTTGCGCAGCCCATGGAGTACCAGGCCGACGGCACGGCGCAGCCCATTCCGCAGTCCTGGGCCTATCACCCCTTCATCTCCAGCTCGGCCAGCGTGGTATCCACGGCCGAGGACATGGCAAAGTTCGCGCTGGCCCATCTGCAGGCCGAACGGGGCGCGGCGACCCAGTTGGTGAACGCGGACACGGCCCACCTGCTGCATGACCGTAGCACCGCCAACGCGCCTTACGTCGCAGGCTTCGGCCTGAGTTTCATCGCCAACACCTGGAACGGAACCCGGGTCACCGAGAATGCCGGCTCGGGGCCGGGCTTCCAGGCGCTGTTCATCCTGCTGCCCGACCGGCAGGTGGGATTCATTGCGCTGATCGCAGGCGGCGCGGCCGATCCTGGCCTGATGGATTCGCTGCGCGCGCGGCTGCGCGGGGGCGCGGCTCCCGAGGATCCCTCGCTCAAGATGTTTGCGATGCGCCAGCAGTTCCTGAACTTCTATCTGGGGCCGATGAACCCGGTGACCGGTCCCGCCTCGCCGCTGCCCTTGAGAAGTTACACGGGCATCTACCGCTCCGACCGGCGGGCGCACATGACTTCGGAAGCGTTCATCATGAACGGCACGTCACTCGATGTGCGCCTGGATGGCGCCGATGCTCTGAAGATCAACGGACAGGGTGGTTACCGCCAGGTCGCTGCCCATGCTTTCTGGAAGCGTGGAGTAGTGCCTTACGTCCCGGATGACGCCAGCTCCGATCTGTATGTGTTCGTACCGGATGCGAAGGGGAGGATCCGTTACGTCGCTCCCTATCTCTCGGTAGATGTCTACGAGCCGGCGTATCTCACGCCGGCCACCGCCAACTGGCTGACACTGGTCCTGTGCCTGACCTGCGCAACCGGTCTGCTGGCCCTGCGCTGGCGTGTCACTACCCTCACAGCACGACTGACACGTGTCACCGCGGTCGCACTGGGATGCGCCGCTCTTCTGGCGCCATTGTGCCTGGTGCTGGCGCTGTGGAAGTTCGGCAGCCCCGTCTTCATGATCGGATTCGGCAGCCTGCTGCTGCTGAAGACGGAAACCATCCTGGCCACGGGTAGCGCGGCTCTGGTCATCCTGCTCGTGGTGCTGTTCGTTGCCAGCCGTGTTGCGGCAACCAGTGGTCCTGCCGGTGCACGGGTCAGGACGACGGATGCTGTGTCCGGGGTGGTGGTGAAAGATCTGTCAACCAGGATCCAGGCGCATGTACTGCTGCTGATCACCGCGGGCATCGCTCTGGTGAGCCTGTTCGCCCATTACAATCTGATCGGCGACCACCTGCCCTGACGTTCCGAACCCACTGCCCCGCGCCGGTCGGCCGTCAACCGTCGGTCCTGGTCCCCGAGACCTGCGCTCGGAGACCTGCGCTCCGAGCCCTGGGCTATTCGCCGCCCACCACCGGCAGGAGGACGTAGGAAGCGGCATTCGTCGCATGGTGCACGCTATTGTGCGCCACCTTGCCGACCGACTCGTCATAGTTGTTGCCGCCGGTATTCAGGTTCCGGTCGAAGCGCGGGAAGTTCGAGCTGCTGATCTCCAGGCGGATGCGGTGGCCGGCGGCGAAGAAGTTGCTGGTGGCATCGAGCGATACGTCCACCGGATAAACCTGGCCCGGCTCCATCAACACCTTGCGGTCGAACCCGTTGCGGTAGCGAACCCGCAGCACTCCGTCCTGCAAGTTGTAGGCACGTCCATCCGGATGGACGTCCACGAGCTTTGCGGTGAAATCCGTGTCGCGCGCCGAGGACGACACGAACAGCCGCGCCACGATCGGGCCGGTCACCTCGATTCCCTTCGTCAGGACTTGGGAGGTGTACACCAGCACGTCATGCCGCATCTCCACCGTGCGCTGGTCGAAGAAGCCTTCCGGCAGACCCGGCCCGGTTCCGGTAGGCACCGGTGACTGCGGATCGTAGTCGAAACTGTCGGGGTGTTCGGAGTTGCCGGGCGCGCGCGTGGACAGCGTGCCATCGCCGAAACGGGAATTGGCGGCTCCGGCGCTGTGCAGATAGTAGCGCCGGAACTCCGTCCCCGGGACCGGCCACGCGCTCGCGGAACGCCACTCATTCTTTCCCATCAGGTAATACTGGACATGCTGCATGCTCGTGATGCCGTTCTGCTCGCCCTTCAGCCAGTAGTCGTACCAGCGAAGGTAGATCGACCAGAGGTCCTTGCGCGCGTCGCCGAGATCGCGCGCACCGACGACTGTTGGAGCAGTCACGAGTTCGGAGAGGCAATGCGTCGTCGGTGAAATGATGACGAACTGATTGCCGCGTGCCCGCTCCGATACGGCATGCGTCTGGAAGAAATTGAATTCCAACAGCGTCTCGTTGACGCCGAAGTCGCCCCAGGAATTGACGAACAGGGCCGGTACGTCGATCTTCTCGGAGCCCTTCAGGTACGGAAACTGATTCCACCACGGGTCGGTGAGCCCATGACGCTGGATCTCTTCCCAGTCGGTGTAGGTCATGCCCGCGCGTTTCAGCAGGTCCACGACCGGAAGCGTCCACAGCAGCGGCTCCAGCTCATTCCCGGAGACGACCGGCTTGGGTCGGGTCGTGAACTGATCGGCGATCTCGCGGAACAATTCGTGAGGCAGCCAGGCGGGAGGACCCCAGAATACCTTGCTGCCGCTGTTGATCATCCAGTCGGCGCCCGCGGCGAGCTGCAGCGTGCCGCCATTGAAAGCACCGAAATACCGATACCGGTTGTCCAGAGCCCCCACGGAGCTTCCCGAAGCCTGAGGCACCATCGCCACGAGCGAAGGGGGTCGGCTCGGAGCCAGCCAGATCTGTGCATCGCCCAGATCCGAACAGCCGTAGGTCGCCACCTTGCCGCTCGACCAGTCCTGGCGGGCGAGCCACTCAACGGTGTCGTATCCGTCCACATCCTCATGCGTGGCAAGCGTGTACTGACCCTGCGACTCAAAGCGGCCGCGCTTGTCCTCGATGGCCACGATGTAGCCGTGAGAAGCAAACATGTAGGTCAGCGCACCGCGCGGTGTGCCTTGCCGCCATCCCTGCTTGCCGTAAGGTGTGCGGATCAGAATGACCGGCCGCCGCGTCGCGCCACCCTCGGGAATGTACAGATCCGCCGACAGCGATATCCCGTCGCGCATCGGGATCAGCACGCTCTTTTCCAGCCGCACCTTTTCGGACCCGGCCGGTATCGGGAAGGCGGCGCCGCCGGGCGGGAGCTGATCCGGCCCCGCAGCCGCGAGCCGCACTGTGGCGGTCACTGCGACCGCCATGGAGATCGCCACTGCACGAACCCGCCCAACGCGGCGCGCTACCCTGCTCATCGCTTGAAACGCTCTCCGTTGCGCACGAGATTCAGGCAGTTGTGCATGGTGTAGCGCCGAACCGCGCTGCCGGACTTGGCCCACGGCCGACCGTAACCCAGGAACACGACCAGTCCCTCGATGGAACCGACGATGGTGACGGCGATGTCCTTTATCTCGCGCCTGCTCAGACGCGGATTGATTTCCTCGATGATCTGCTGCAGCGTGACCATGCCCTCTTCGTACATGTCTTCCATCAGCTTCGCGGCAGCGGCGTCATGGTTCGCCAGGGCCCACAACTCGGGGTAGAACTTGCCCTTGTCCTCGATGGGGAAGGCATCGAAGATGCAGTCGATCCAGGCGACCAGCTTCTCTTCGGCGGTCTTGCGCGGATTCTGGAAGATCGACGTGAAGCTCTCGAAGAACCCGTGCACCATGTACTGCAGCAGGTCGCGCAGCAGCCGATCCTTGTCGGGGTAGTAATACTGCAGATTGCCCACCGTCGTGCCGGCGCCGGCCGCCACGTTGCGCATCGTCAGTCCGCCGTAACCCTTCGTCACGAAAACGTCCTTGGCGGCGCTGAGGATCTTCTCGACGCGCTCCTTGCCCTTCGGATACCGCGCGGTACCGGGCCGGTTCAACAGTTGTCTTCGTTTTGTTTCCATCACGCCATCCCGGAAGTTCTCAGTCGCTGCGCGCTGTCGCGGTGGCCGCCACGACCGGTGGGGTCGCCGGCCTGAATATCATCCAAACGCCGCGTGTCGCCAGCGGCAACACGAATACGGCCAGAAAGTAGTACGAGCTGTAGCGATAGCCGCGCGCAATCAGCTCGACGATGCCCAGCGCCGCGGCGAGGTAGACCGACAGCACCATGAGGCCGATCGAGATGGCCGGCCGGGCGCCGCGCGGCATGGCCACGCCCTTTTCACTGAAGTGGCGCGCGAATCTCTCGTTGAGACCGTGCAGCAGGCCCACTCCGGTCTTCAGCAACGCGCCCAGGATCACGATCCGCGCCATGATCGTCAGCAGTGGACTGCCCACCTTGGCCAACACGAGCGTTACAGGCAATGGGGCCGTCACGACGGCGGGATAGAACGCCGAGAGCGCGAGCAGGAATGCGAATCCGGGCAGCAGGATGAGTGGTCCCGCCAATGCTCCTGATATGAACGCTTCGCGCCGCGTGCGCAGGTTGCGGGCCACGAAAGTAAGTACGGGCAGCATCGCGATATTGTAGCCAGCGTAACTGATCGCGTCGCGCAACCCATCGGAGATGCTCAACGGCGCCGCTGCCAGATTGCTCGCCAGCGCGCTACCGAAATGGCGCACGATCATGAAGAACAGGGATCCATAAACGATATAGAACACGACCGACCAGACGGAGATCACCCGCTCGATGAAGGTGCTGCCGAAAAACACGATCACGCCCACCGCCGCGGTGAACAACGCCGAGTCGACCAACTCGCTGGTGCCGGTGATCTCTGAAAGGAGTTTGCCACCCGCGGAGGCGACGACCGACAACACCAGCAGCAGTATGGCGAGGTAACCCCACTCGAACAGGACCCACGCGGGGCCCATGTACACACGACAGAAGCTTCGGTAATCGAACGCCTGGTAGCGACGCGCGAGCTCGAACGAGACCATCGCGCCCAGACTGAAGATCAGCGCCGTGAAGGCCATGCCGGGCAACGCGGTCGCAGGCCCGTCCTTGAGGAAGAACTCCACCAGCTCGCGCCCCGTGGAATAGCCACCGCCCACGAGCACGGCCTGGATGACCAGTCCGGGAATCAGAAGTCGCATGAAACGCAAGATGCCTCCGCCTCAGAGCGAACCGCGCGCGTCGACCGGCCAGATGTCCACCAAGCGGTCGCCGCGCACACAGTGATACCAGTCATGCAGGTTGACGGTCGGATCGCAGTGCGGGGTGACCAGCTCCACTTTCGCACCGAGCCGCAGCCGGGTCGCGCCATGCGACCAGGTGAGCATGCCGAATTCGTCACCATAGAACTGGAAGCGCGCGCCGCGCGGCGCGCCGCGGCGTACCTCCGGAACCGGTCCGTCCATCGCGAAACTCTTGAAGCCCGCATCGAGCGTCGCGGCGCGCCGGTGATTGTTGCTGAGAACCATGCTCTGCACGAACAGAGCCGTGAGCAGAGGCAGGGCCGCGCGCTGCGACAGTTGCACGTCGTTGTACTGAACGTCCATGAACACGTAGGAGCCTGCCTGCGACTCGGTGAACAGACCGGCCCTGGGATCGATATGAAATGTACCGGTACCTCCACCGGTCACGATGGGCGCGCGGATGCCCCGCCGCGCGAGCTCTTCGAGTATCGACTCCAGCAGCGTCAGCTGCGACAGGTAGACGATGGCCCGCTCACGATAGCCGGCGATGTGCTGCACCATTCCGGAGTAACACTGCACGCCCCGGAACTCCAGCCGATCGGAACTGGCCAGGCGTTGTGCCAGGAGCAGCGCGCCGCGCACATCCGGCACACCGGTTCGATGCATGCCGACGTCCA
Source organism: Steroidobacteraceae bacterium (assembly GCA_035542375.1). Taxonomy (GTDB): domain Bacteria; phylum Pseudomonadota; class Gammaproteobacteria; order Steroidobacterales; family Steroidobacteraceae; genus 13-2-20CM-66-19. The sequence continues at coordinate 17,809 of DATKLO010000037.1, forward strand.
CATCGAGCAGGACCCCGACAGTACGACGCGCAGCGCGCAATCGCGCCTCGAGCTGTCGCGCGTTCTCCGAACTGTCAACCACGATCATGATGCGAGGATCGCGCGCCAGCAGGGCCACCAGCGCGTCCATCTTGGCCGGCCCGGCTACGGGAGAGGTAATCAGGATTCCACGCACGCCGGCATCGACCATGGCCTGCGCTTCCCGCACCGTCGCCACGCAGATCCCGACGGCGCCGTTCCGAGCCTGCAGCGCCGCGATGCGGGTGCTCTTGTGGGTCTTGGCATGCGGACGCAACGCGCGGCCGTGCTCCCTGCAGTAGCGCGCCAGACCGCGCAGGTTGGCCTCGAAGGCCTCCAGATCCAGCACGAGCGCGGGGGTCGCCAGCAGCTCACGCGAACCGGCCTTGCCGATCAGTCCGGTATTGGGACTGGGACGCCGACCGTCCCGCTGCGACACGCGCCTTCGTGCCATCTACTGGTGCGCCAGGAGATAGTCCACGGCGAGCGAACTCAGGGTACGTACTCCCACGTTCAGCGCGGGCTCGAACACCATGAAGCGGGCGGAGTGCACGTCTTCCACGCTGTCCGGATCCGACTGCGGATCACGTACACCCAGATAAAGGAACAGACCGGGAATCTTCTCCTGATAGAAGGCGAAGTCCTCGGCGGCGAGGACGGGATCCGGAATCTGCACGTTGTCGCTCCCCAGCAGTCGCGTCAGCGTCGGGAGACTGGCACTGGCCAGGTCCGGATCGTTGTAGGTGATCGGCAGCTCGCGCACGATGTCCACGCTCGCCGTAGCGCCCGCGCTGCCTGCCACCATCTCGACGGTGCGCCGGATTCGCTGCCAGGCCTCATCCACGACCTTTGCGTTGAGCGTCCGGAACGTTCCGGTCAGCTCGACTTCATCGGGGATGATGTTGCGACGTGTGCCGCCATGAACGGTGCCGATGGTGAGCAGCGATACGCCGGCACCCTGGTCGAGCTGCCGGCTGGGAATGGTCTGCAGCGCCAGGATGACCTGCGCGGCGATCGTGATGGGATCGACGCCATGCCAGGGTCGTCCCGCATGGGTCTGCCGGCCGTGAATGACGATGCGGAAGTTGCTTTCATCGCCCATCAGCGCGCCGGGTCGCAGCCCGATGGTGCCGGAGGGCGCCAGGGGGCTGACGTGCAGACCGAAAATGGCCTGCGGATGCGGTTGATCGAGCGCCCCCTGGGCAATCATCATTTTCGCACCGCCCCCCTCCTCGAGCGGCGGTCCTTCTTCGGCCGGCTGGAACAGAAACACTACGGTGCCTGGCAGGCGGGGTCGGATTGCAGCGAGGACCTGCGCCGCGCCCATCAGGATGGCGGTGTGCGCATCGTGACCGCAGGCATGCATTACGCCCACCTTCAAACCATTGTAAGTGGTCGTCTCACGGGATGCGAACGCTAAGTTCGTCTGTTCGACGATGGGCAGCGCGTCCATGTCCGCCCTGAGGGCCACCACCGGTCCCGGCCGCCCCCCTTTGAGCACACCCACGACTCCGGTGTGGGCGATGCCGGTCCGCACCTCGTCGAAACCCAGCCGGCGCAGATGCTCCGCCACGAGCCGGCCTGTGCGGAATTCCCGGTTGGACAACTCCGGGTGCTGATGGATGTCGCGCCTCCAGCCAATCACCTCATCGGCGTGCTGCGCGGCCAGCTGCACGATTTCCGCCCGTAGTGCCTGGTCCGCTTCGCTGGAGGAAACCTCTGATGCCTGCATGATCCCCGCCCACCCCAGACACACACTGCCGATCACGGCCCATCGCAGGGTCCGCCGCGCCGCCATGTCAAAAACTCTTCTTGACGTTGATGCCCACCGTGCGCGGACGAATGGTGTACACGGTAATATCGGGAGAGATGAAAACCCCCGCCGTCAGACGCGGCCGTGAATCGGTCGCATTCTGCAGGAACACGGCGAACTCCCAGTCATCGTGCAGAACCCCGGTGCGGAGGTTGATGACGTCGTACCCGGGCTGACGGTTGACGTACTGCAGTATCGGGTTGCTGAAGTCGTAGCCATCCTGCATCGGACCGGTGTACTGGTAGTCGGCACGCGCGTAGCCATCGAACTTCGGGCGCAACGGCCACGTGTAGGTGGCCGAACCCGAGGCATGCCACTTGGCGACGCCCAGTAGCGGATCGCCCGACACCGCACCGACCTCCTGTGCGTTGTCCGTCAGCTTCGCATCGGTGAGGCTCAGGCCGAGATTCAACTCCAGGCCCCGCAGTGGCAATGCGGCCATCTCCAGCTCGAACCCGCGGCTGCGTGCCTTGCCGCTGTTGACGGTGGTGCTGTAGCCGCAGGTCCCCAAGTTGAGGTTCTGCTGGATGTTGTTCCAGTCGATGTCGTAGGCTGCGGCGTTCAAGGTCAGACGGCGCCCGAAGAACTGCGACTTGATGCCGACCTCGTGATTCCACAGCGAATCCGGATCCACTTGGGTGCGGTTGAGCGGCAGGCCGAGCTGCTCCAGCACCGGATCGCACGCCGAGCCCACCGGGTCGAGGCCGAATCCCGGCCGGAAACCCTTGGAGACGGTGGCGTAAGCCATGATGTCCTCCGTGAACCGGTAGGAGGCAAGGAAGCGCGGCGTGTTGCCCGAGTTGTGCGCCCTGCTGTCCGTCTGGGTGGGACCGCCGTTGAACAGCCCATCCCCCACCGTATTCGTGGTCAGGTCCACCTTGAACTGGCGGATGCCGGCAGCCAGATCCAGCCTGGAAGTCGCGTGCCAGGTCACATCGGCGAACACGGCCGTCTGCGACTGCTCATCCCTGCTGAGGAAGGCCAGGAATACGCCATCCGGCACCACGGGCGCGCCGCCGAACACCTCGTTGTTGAAATCCTGGTCGATCAGGGACTGACGGAACTGCGTATAGACCTTCTGATAGAACCCACCCAGCAGCCAGCTCACCGGTCCTATCGTGGAGTTCACCCGCAACTCCTCGGTGAAGCCGTGGCCGCTGTCCAGATCGTCCAGGTTCCTCGAGACCGGCACGGTCATGCCGAACACGACCGGCAGGACGACGGTCATGTCGATGACTCCGGCAGTGGACCGGTCATAGTAGGAGGTCGAAGACACCACGCTGAACGGACCGGGGTTGTAACGCACCGTCAGGTCGGCCACCGAGAATTTCTCTTCCTGCGGCGCCGGATTGATGTCGTGGGTGACCAGATCGCCGTGGGTGAAGTCATTCACCAGTGGCGAGATGGTGCCGATCGAGAAAGCCGGATCGGTCGGATCCAGGATGACCTTGTAAGTAGGATCACCGCCGATCCGCAGGGACTGCTGCATCCAGGTCGCCGTCGCGTTCAATTCATCGTTCACGATGCCCTTGAGCGCGATGCGCGTGCCGCGCAGGGTCTCCGTATTCACCCGCTTCTCTACATCGTTCGCGCCGACGTCGATGGGTTGCGGGACGACACTTGACGGCGGCGACTGCGGCGCGTGCAGGATGTTGTCGATGTAGCCGCTGTCATCGCGGCTGAATCCCACCACGCGCAAGGCGAGCCGATCCGCGATCAGGGGAATATTGAAGACCGCGCTGCCATCGACATTGGTGGCACCGTGGTGGGTGCGGGAAGTGGTCAGATCCAATTTGCCGCCGAACTGGCTCACGTCGGGCTCATTCGTGATCACGCGCAGCGTGCCGCCCATGGATGAGGCCCCGTACAGAGTGCCCTGCGGACCCCGCAGCACCTCCACACGTGCGACGTCGAACAGGTCGGGGTCGAGAAAGTGGATGGGCGTCTCGTTGATGTAGAAGCCCACCGTATCCGCGCCGCTGGTCGCCGCTATGCCGCGCAGACTCAACGTGGCGTTGCCGTGCTGATCGCCGGTGGGCCCCTGGCTCTGGAAGTTGAGCCCGGGCACCGTGCCGAAGTAGCCCAGATTGTCCGACGCGCCCAACAGCTCGAGCGAGCGCTCGGTGACCGCGCTGATGCTGATCGGCACGGACTGGATGTTCTCCGAGCGCTTCTGCGCGGTAACGACGATCTCCTCCAGGGCGGTGCCGGACTCGGCGGACCGGTCCTCGGCGCGGGCAGCCGGTACCCATAGCTGCGCCAGTGCCGCGACCCACACGGCCGCCGCCGGCAGGGATGCGGCGCTTGCAGCGCGCCGCGCCTGTGTCTTGCCCCCGATTGCGCTCATCTGACTCCCCTTGCCGCTTGAATATTACCGAGCGACTGTACTGTTTATTTAGGGTTGATCGTACGGTATATTTAGTGCATCTGTATTGGATTGTAAAGTGTGACGCCATGCCAGCATGTTCTGTACACACTCAAGAGGGAATGTCGCGCCGCACGGTGACGGTACTCGCGGCGGCGATTCTCGCGGGTATTTCGCAGGCTCCGGCGGCCGCGCCCGCAGCGGGGACACCCGCACCGACGGCCTCCTCGCCCACATCGCCCGCGCCCGCCACCTGCACCGCATCCGGACGCTACACGCTGGCCGTGCACGGCGGTTACGTGGGAGAAGCGCACCCTGACTGGCCGGATGCGGCGGTCAGGGAACTGACGCGCCGAATTCTCGAGCACGGCCGCGAGCGGCTCGCGGCAGGTGCCTCCGCGCTCGACGTCGTCGTGGATTCGATTGTGGTGTTCGAGGATTCCGGCCAGACTGACTCGGGCAAGGGCTCCTTTCAGAACCTGGCGGGTTTCACGGAAACCGACGCCTCGCTGATGGTGGGTTCGACGGGACGCAGCGGCGCGGTGGCGGCCATGCAGAGGTTGAAGAACCCCATCCTCGCTGCGCGACTGGTCATGGAGCGCACACCGCATGTGCTGTTCGTCGGGCCGGCGGGCGAGGAGACGCTGATCGGACTGGGAGCCGAGGTGCTACCTGACCCGAAGTCCTACTTTCGCCCGGTGGCCGAGCCGGAGGCCGACAAGAACAAGGGGCATGGAACGGTGGGTGCCGTCGCGCTGGACCGTTGCGGCGTCCTGGCGGCCGGTACATCCACCGGTGGAACCTACGGAAAACTTCCCGGCCGCGTCGGTGACTCCCCCATCATCGGCGCGAGCACCTTCGCGGACGATGAAGTGGCCCTGTCCTCCACCGGGGCGGGCGAGTTCTTCATCAAGCGCGCCGCAACGCGCGACATCGCCACTCGCGTCGCCTACCTGCACACTCCCCTCAAGCAGGCGGCGGATTACGTCATCA
>DATKLO010000038.1:0-9423 GCA_035542375.1 Steroidobacteraceae bacterium
CCCGGTCGCGCTGCCTGGCGCGCGTCACATCTACAATCAGTATGTGATCCGCGCGCGGGATCGTGACCTGCTGCGCCAGCACCTGACGGCGCATGGCGTGGGCAGCGAGATCTACTATCCGGTGCCGCTGCACCAGCAGAAATGTTTCGCGTATCTGGGTCACCGCGCCGGAGACTTCCCCGAATCCGAGCGGGCCGCGGAGGAGACCCTGGCGCTGCCGATCTTCCCCGAACTGACCGAGGCGCAATTGCAATACGTGGTGGATACGATCGCGGGTTTCTATCACCGCGCCTGAGCGAGGCCGCCGGCAGCCGCGCAAGTACGAGCCGACCGCCGTTGCGTACGGTGAGGCGCCCGCGGCAACTGACGAAGGAGAATTCGATGCACCTGACACCCGGACCGCGTACCCCTGTCTGGCCGGTTCTCGGTGCGCAGGCAGCGCGTCTGCGCGAGGTTCCGACACGCGAGCTGTTTGCTCGCGATCCGGGACGCATCGAACGCTTTGCGCGCCAGGCGGCCGGGTTTGATATGGACTTCTCGCGGCAGCGGATCGATGAGGTCGTGCTGGCCAGGCTGATCGAGCTGGCGGACGCCGTGGCGCTGCGCGAGCGCATCGACGCGATGTGGCGTGGCGATCACATCAACCTGACCGAAGACCGGGCCGTCCTGCATGTCGCCCTGCGCCAGCCTGCCGGGGCTGCAATCGGGGGCGCCGACATCGAGCGCCAGGTCATGACTGAGCGCGAGCGGATGCTGGCCTTCGCGGAAGGGGTACGCTCCGGCAGTATCCGCGGCAGTTCCGGCAAGCCTTTCACACGCGTGGTCAATATCGGCATCGGCGGATCGGATCTGGGTCCGGCGATGGCCGTGCAGGCGTTGAAGCGGTTCACCGCTGGCGGCCCGCGTTGCGAGTTCGTCTCCAACGTGGATGGCAATCGCCTGCACGACGTGCTGGAGGAATCCGATCCGGCCTCGACGTTGTTCATTGTCGCTTCCAAGACGTTCGTGACGCTGGAGACCCTGACGAACGCGCGCACCGCGCGCGCCTGGCTCAAGTCGAAGTTGGGTGAGGAGGCCGTGCCGGCCCATTTCGCCGCGGTGTCCGTCAATCATCGCGCCATGGACGAGTTCAAGGTGCACCCGGACTACCGTTTCCAGATGTGGGACTGGGTCGGCGGCCGTTACTCGCTCTGGTCCTCGATCGGTGTGACCATCGCCATCGCCATCGGCCGCGCCTCCTTCCTGGCGTTTCTTGCCGGCGGACATGAGATGGACGAGCATTTCCGCACCACGCCCTGGGTGTCCAACCTGCCGGTGCTCGCTGCCCTGGTGGGAGTCTGGAACATCGACTTCATGCAGCTGCCCACGCACGCCGTGCTGCCCTACGACGACCGGCTGGCGCGCTTGCCCGCCTATCTGCAGCAGCTCGAGATGGAGAGCAACGGTAAATCCGTGACGCTGGAAGGCAAGGCTGTTGAGTGGCAGACAGCCCCCATCGTCTGGGGAGAGCCCGGCGACAACGCGCAGCACTCCTTCTTCCAGCTCCTGCACCAGGGGACGCCGCGCGCCGCGTTTGATTTCATCGTGCCGGCCAGGTCATCGTGCGGCGACCAGGATCACCAGGATCTGGCCATCGCCAACGGGCTGGCGCAGGCCGAGGCGTTCCTCAATGGCCAGTCGGCCGACACCGTGCGCGCCGATCTGCAGCGCCAGAACCTGCCCGCCGCGCGCATCGAGGCCCTCGTGCCCCACAAGGTCCATCAGGGCAGCCGGCCCAGCACCATCATCCTGTGCGAGCAGCTGGACCCTGCGACGCTCGGCCGTCTCATCGCCTTCTACGAGCATAAGGTGTTCGTGCAGGGCGTGGTGTGGGGCATCAACTCATTCGATCAGTGGGGCGTGGAACTCGGCAAGAAACTGGCCGAGCAGCTCATCCCCAGCGTGCGCGATCCCGCCGCGCATCCGGCTCCCCCTGGGCTGGCGCGGCTGCTCGCGCAGGTACAGCGCTGGCGCGCCCGGTCCTGACCGCCGCCTACCGGGTCGGTCATGGGGGCCCCGTTGCGTTCCGGGCCGCTCAGAAGTGCCGGCTGACGGCGAATGTCCAGCTGCTGATGTTGTAGAAACTGTCGCTGCGGGCGCCGATGTCGGGCGGGTCGCCGGGCACCAGGTGATCGCGCGCGACACTGTTGGCATATCGGTAGTCGAACGCCAGATCCCACCCGGGCATGAGGTTCCGCCATTGCAGGCCGGCGCCGTAATAGATGCCGTAGGCTGGGGTCACGAGGTTGTAGCGCGCCGCGCCCAGAAAGAAGCTCAGGGCCAGCGGGTTGTTGAACCGGTAACGGTAGTCGAGCAGGCGCACGCCGAGGAGGTTGTTGCCCTGGATCCCGTCCACTTCGAGGCGAGTGCCCAGATCGCTGTGGTCCGAGACGAAGCGCCGCGCGCCGAAGGCGAAATGGTAACCACCGCCGTAAGGGCCGTTGTAGCGTGTCGTGGCTGAGGTCAGATCGATGTTCTGGCGGTTGACATTCCCGCCCACGTCCACGAACAGCTCGCCCTTCTTGTCCTCCGTCCCGTCACTGCCGAGCACGTCAGCAAACGCGCCCGTGAGACTGGCGCCCTCGTCATAGCGGATGTAGCCGGCCAGGCGCGTGAAGTTGCCGCCGAATACATCACGCCCCGCATCCAGCTCTGCGCCGACCACCGCACCGGCCAGCGGACGCGAATACCCGAGTTCGAACTCGTGGAACCGCTTGTAGGGAAACTCGCCGTACACCTGGTTCTGAAGTGTGCGGTAACGCAGCTGCAGCAGGCCGCCAAAGGGAGTGTCCCAGCCGAGAGCCGCCATCTGGCTGCGGCCTCCCACCCCGTCGCCGGTTATGCGCTGGTCGCCGAACCAGTTGCCGATCACACGTCCATAGTTGGTCAGACCGTCGAGATAGACGGAATGCACGTACCAGGCGTTCTGCCATTCGTTGATTTCGTACGTGAAATCGAACCGCTCCCACAGGCGCGGGAAGTGCACTCCCCAGGACAGCGAGGAGTTGCCCAACAGGTAGTTCTTGCCGCGCGAGGTGTCCTCGCCCGCGTACTCGACGTAAACGGAGAAGGGCACCCGGCCCGGAAACAGCAGACTGCTGGTGATCGAGGCTTCCTGGTTGCCCACGGTCTGGCTGGTAGTCAGCGTGGGGCTGGTGTTGTCGAAGCCCGAAGGGTTGAAGAAAGCCCGGAACAGGTCTCCCAGGGAACCGCCACCCCGCAGTCCGCCGCCGTATTGCATGAGACGGCTGATGCCCAGCGACCACCCAGTGGCCGGCTCCATGTCGATGTGGATGCCGGCCAGGCGTGGATGACCGCTGGTGTAGCCGTCGCCGTACACGATCCGGTTGGAATTGGACATGCGCGCGGCAAACAGCTCGTAGCGCAGCCCGAACGGACTGAACTGCTGATAGTTGGACAGCGTAACCGAGGGCATCGTCGGCGCCTCGGTGCTCATCAGCATGCTGCTGTCGGTCAGCGGCGAGAACCAGTGTGGCCGGTAGCCGATATCGAGCTGCGCGTAGCTGCCCCCGAGGCTCAGCAGGGATCCGGTGTAGTCGGTGTGCCCCTCATAGCCCACCGCACCCAGATCAAGCAGCGCGTAGTCGCTGGGCTGCCAGTAGACCTGGGCCGATGCGTCCCAGTGGCTGTCCTCCCGCATGCCATAGCGGTTCGGAGCCACCGTCGAGGCACCACGGCCGCTGCCTGCCGCGCCTTCGACGCTGGCGTGCGTGATGCCCCAGTTGTGCTCATAGCGTTCCAGGTAGCGGCGCACGCGCTCGCATAGCGCCGGATCGATCTTGCTGGCCTTGGGCAGAGCGTCGAGCACCGTGGCAGCGGCGATCGGTCGTGACATCACCGGTCGCTCGGCCAGAATCAGCACGCGCTCGATCTGCGCTTCCATCTCCGGTTCGAGGTTCAGCGGCAGGTAGGGGCTGACCCCACGTGCGGACGCTGCCGAAGCGAGCACGGCCAGCACGCTGGCCAGCCCATAAACCAGGCTCTTCATCATTCTTTGCAGATCAAAGCGTCCGGAACCGGCGGGCAGGATAGCGAGCGCGCGGCCGATGCGCCACGGAGCCACGCCAATGCGTGTGATTGGCCCGCTCCCCCTTCGCTTGAGTAGAATCGCGCCTTGTTGCCGGCTTGAAAGGTCCTGAAAGCGTGAGACGCACCGCGATCCTGTGGATGACAGTGGCGATTGGCATCACCTTGTGGTGTGCAGGGAACGCCTTCGGACAGACCAGTAGTGGCAGTTCCATCCTCGATCTGGGGCAGCAGTTGCTGCAGGGCATGCCGGCCGACCAGCGCGACGCCATCTTGAACCAGATCGGCCTGGGCAACGGCGGCGATAGTCAGGGCAACGGCACACGCCGGCAGGGCGACCTCTCGCAGCAGCAGGGCATGGATCAGCTCGGCAATCAGACCATGGGAATCAGCGCCGCCAACCAGGCTGAGCTGGACCGTCTGAGTCCTTACCTGCTGCCGGAAGACTGGATCGTCATCACCGTAGATTCGAGCCCCTTGCCGGCCGCGGCGGGTGCGCAGCCGGCTCAGCAGTCGGCGCTCGGTGCCTTGACCGGGGGTGCGGCCGGCGCGCTGGGCGGCCTGCCACAGAACCCGCTCCTGGGAGGCGCTGCTTCCGCGGCGACCGGGGTTGGTCTGCCCGGCGCTGCTGCCGGCACCAACCCCAACGCGGCCGGGGGACTCGCCGGGCTCACGGGGCTGGGCGGCACCGGAACCACGGGCAACGTCGCGACCAATGCGACTGCGGGTGGCTATGCCCCCGACTTGCCGAACGCGCCGGGCCAATCGGTGGCGAATGCCAACGGTTCCAACACACCTCCCCCGGAATTGACCGAGGAGGAAAAGAAGCAGCGCCAGCGGCTGATCGAACTGATCCGCTCGAAGAACCCCTACCAGCTCTCCCGCGACGGTGTGCTCTCGCTGCCGGGATTCGCGCCCATTCCGCTCGCCGGATTGACCGAGCAGCTGGCCACGCTGCGCCTGGGCGTCGAACCGGCGCTGCGCCAGCTGTTCATCCGCGTCACCAAGCTGCCGCTGAAGAAGATCGGCCCGATCGCTTTGCACCCCTTCGGCTACGACTTGTTCGACCGGCCCATCTCCACGTTCGCACCCGTCACCAATGTGCCGGTGCCGTCCAACTACATCGTCGGGCCGGGCGATCAGCTACAGGTGCAGCTCTACGGCAACAAGAACGGCATCGTCAATCTCACGGTGGGCCGTGACGGCACCGTGCATTTCCCGGATCTGGGGCCCATTCACGTCGCCGGTGAAACGTACGACGCGGTCAAGGCCACTCTGGAGGCGCGCGTCTCCCGCCAGATGGTCGGCACGAGAGCCGGAGTCGCGATGGGTGACACCCGCGCCATCCGGGTGTTCGTGCTGGGTGAGGCCAGGCGTGCTGGTTCCTACACGATCAGCGGGCTGGGCACCATCACCTCGGCGCTGTTTGCCGCCGGCGGCGTACGCCCCACGGGTTCCCTGCGCAACATCGAGTTGAAGCGTTCGGGCGAACTCGTGCGCCGGTTCGACCTGTACGACATGCTGATCCGGGGCGATACCACCGACGATGCCCACCTTTTACCAGGGGACGTCATCTTCGTGCCTCCCGTGGGACCGACGGCATCCGTTGATGGTGAAGTGCGCCGGCCCGCCATCTATGAGACCAAGGGCGAGACTTCGCTGGACGAGCTGCTGCAGCTCGCCGGCGGGCTGACGCCCGAGGCCGACCACCAGAAGGGCGCATTGACCCGCATCGATGCGAACCAGCGCCGGGTCGTATTGCAGGTCGACCTCACGGGCGCACCGAAGAGCGAGCTCGTGCACGACGGTGATTCGCTCCGCGTACCGCGTCTGAAGCCGACCCTCGACGCTGGTGTCGTCGTGGAAGGTTACGTTTACTCCACGGGCGCGTTCGCGTATCGGGATGGACTGCGTCTGACGGATGTGATCCGTTCGGCGGATGAGCTCCGCCCGAATGCCGACCAACACTATCTGCTGATACGCCGCGAGCTGCCGCCCGACCGGCACGTTATCGTGTTGTCGGCCGATCTGGATGCCGCGCTGCAGGCCCCTGGAACGGCGGCGGACGTGGAACTCAAGCCACGCGACCACGTCATGGTGTTCGATCTGCAGTCGAGCCGCGACCGAGTCATCCAGCCGCTGCTCGATGACCTGAAGCTGCAGTCCACCAGCGCGCGGCCGCCCACCGTGGTGCGCATCGAGGGCCGGGTCAACGTGCCGGGCCAGTATCCGCTGGAAGAGGGAATGACCGTTCGCGACCTGGTGCGCGCCGGTGGCAGCCTGAGTGATGCGGCCTACGGCGGCAAGGCGGAGCTCACCCGCTATCAGGTGATCAACGGCGAGTCGCGCCGCACCGAGCTGATCCCGATCGACCTGGCGGCCGCGCTGCGTGGGGATCCCGCTGCCAACGTCCGCCTGGAGCCGTTCGACAGCCTCAGCGTGAAGCAGGTCCAAGCGTGGGACGAGCAGGACGAAGTGACGCTGATGGGCGAGGTGCGTTTCCCCGGGCGCTACGCCATCAAGCGCGGCGAGACGCTCAAGTCAGTCGTGATGCGCGCCGGCGGACTCACCGACCTCGCCTTCGAGGAAGGGGCGGTGTTCACCCGGCGCGAACTGCGCGACCGCGAGCAGAAGCAGCTCGATATGTTCGCCCAGCGCATGCAAAGCGACATCGCATTCCTCGCGCTGCAGGGCGCGAACTCCAACCAGTCGCAGGCCGCGACCGCCCTCTCGGTCGGACAGCAGTTGCTCGAACAGCTGCGCTCGACCAAAGCCGTGGGCCGGCTGGTGATCAACCTCAAGTCCACACTGGGCGCGCAGGTCGGTTCGGGGAACGACATCCTGCTGCGCGGTGGCGATCAGCTGCTCATTCCGAAGTTCCAGCAGGAAGTCACGGTCATCGGCGAGGTGCAGAACACGACCTCGCACCTGTACCGGTCGGGCCTGAGCCGCAACGACTACATCTCGCTGAGCGGCGGCGAGACGCGGCGCGCCGACAAGTCGCGCATCTACGTCGTCCGTGCCGACGGCAGTGTCGTGGCCAACGAAGGCGGACGCTGGTTCCATCGCGACTCCGCCTCCATCAAGCCGGGTGACACGGTGGTGGTACCGCTCAACGCCGAGCACCTGCCGCCGCTGCCGTTGTGGCAGGCCGTCACCCAGATCATCTACAACGTGGCCATCGCCGCGGCGGCCGTTCATTCCTTCTGATCCGGGCGCCACTGAACCGGCGGCGGGTTCCCTTCAAGGGGCCCCCTGCCGGGGCGCCAACGTTACCGGGCGCGACCTTTGCCGGAACATGCACCTCCGTCGGGGCGCGAACCCTCTGCCGGAGCGCGAACCCCGTCTCAAGGCGGCGGTTCCGCTCCCCTGCCTGTGTTGACACCCCCGGGGGGCCTGCCTAGACTCGCTGCGTTCACCGATTGAACGCAGCGAGTCACCCCTGGACGGTAGGCCGTTCCGAACGCCATGTGCTGGTATCTGATTCATACCAAGCCCGCGCGCGAGTCGCTTGCCGAGCAGCATCTCGAGCGTCAGGGATACGAGGTGTATCTGCCACGGTTGCAGGAGCGGGCTCGTCGCGAACGCGCCGAGCGCATCGTGCCGCTGTTTCCGCGCTACCTGTTCTTGAGTCTGATCGAGGGTCACCAGGCCTTGAGCCCGGTACGCTATTCGAGCGGAGTCAGCACCGTGGTGCGCTTCGGAACGGATTACACCGTCGTTCCCGGGAAGATCATCGAGGGTCTGCGCGAGCGCGCAGATCCTGCGACCGGCCTGCACCGGCTGACGACCCGGCCCGCGCCGGCGCGCGGCACCACCGTGCGCATCACTGAGGGGCCATTCGAGGGCTTGGCGGGTGTTTTCGAGCGGGAAGCCGGCCGCGACCGCGTGGTGGTGCTGCTTACGCTGCTGGGGCAGGAATCGCGCGTGCGTCTGCCGGCGCACTGCCTTCTGCCGGATCGGGCGGCCTGAACGTGCCAGTCCTGTCCGAAGAGATGCGCTACCGCGTGATGCGGCTGCTGGAGAGCAATCCGCAGCTGAGTCAGCGGGACGTGGCGCGCGAGCTGGGCATCAGTCTCGGCAAGGTGAATTACTGCCTGCAGGCGCTGATGCGCAAGGGCTGGATCAAGGCGGCCAACTTCAAGAACAGCCACAACAAGGCGGCCTACATGTATCTGCTGACGCCGCGCGGTCTGGAGGCCAAGGGTCGGCTGACCGTGCGCTTCCTGCGCATCAAGGTGCAGGAGTACGAACGGCTGCGAGTGGAAATCGAGGAGATGCGCCGCGAAGCCGGGCCGCACGGCCCGCAGTAGCGGCACGCCACGGTGCGCGCGCAGCGGACCGGGCGGTGGCGGAAGTACCAGGAATGCGGGGGTGCGAGCTCCATCGCAGGGCGGTAGCGTGCTCGCGGCGGTCCGCAATCCCCGTCGCTTGTATACTGCGTGCTTCGATCCATGAACTCACAGGGTGATGAGTGACAGCCAGCCCGCGCGCACCAGTAAGTCCTGAAAACGAAATCGACGTCGTCGCCCTGTGGTGGATCATCTGGGACCACAAGACGCTGGTGATCACGACGACGTTCGTTTGTACCTTGGTGGCGCTGGTACTCGCTCTCACGGCAACCCCGCTTTACCGTGCCACTGTCGTGGTGACCGAGGTGCACGATACGGGACTCGGGTCCGATTCAGGATTGGCGAGCCAGATCGGAGGTCTCGCCAGCCTGGCCGGTCTGAGTCTCGGGGAGAATGGCCCCCATCCCGAGCGGCAGGCCGTGCTGCGCTCCCGCCACCTGGTGGACCAGTTCGTGCGTCAGCCGGACGTCACCCCGCTGCTGATGGCGAATGCCAAGCCCGGCGACAGTGTCTGGGCGACCGTTGAACGTTTCCGGCGCAGCGTGCTGGACATCCAGGACGACAAGATCCGCGGAACCACGACGCTGACCATCGACTGGTCGGATCCTGAAGTCGCGGCCCGTTGGGCCACCGGCATGGTGACGCTCGCCAACACCCTGCTGCGCGAGCGCGCGATCGAGGATTCGACCCGCAATATCGCCTACCTGACCGAGCAGGTCCAGCACACGAGTTCGCTGGAGATTCAGCGTGTGATGTACAACCTCATCGAGCAGGAGACCAAGACTCTGATGCTCGCGAAGGGTCGGAACGAATACGCCTTCGCGATCGTCGATCCGCCCGTGAAGCCGGAAGTGCGTGTCAGTCCCAAGCGCACGCTCATGGTCCTCTCGGGAATCGTTGTGGGCGGAGCTTTGGGAGCCTTCATCGCCTGGGCGCGCACGCGGTTCGCGCGCCGCAGGCCGACACCGGCGGCCCCCGGCTGATG
>DATKLO010000039.1:0-21984 GCA_035542375.1 Steroidobacteraceae bacterium
GGAATTTCTCTTGCAGCCCCTGCCCGACCGGCCGGGGTGCCTGCTGCTCGACCTGCGCATGCCGGGCCCCTCGGGACTCGAACTCCAAGCGGCTCTGCTGCAGAAGAAAATCATGCTGCCGATCGTCTTCCTGACCGGGCATGGCAATGTGGACTCCAGCGTGCGGGCGATGAAGGCCGGTGCCGTCGACTTTCTCACCAAGCCGGTGAAGCGCGATGTCCTGCTGGATGCGGTCGAGCGTGCACTGGCGCGCGACGCAACCCAGCGAGCGGCGCGCGAGGAAACAGACCAGCTGCATGTGCGCTTTGCCTCGCTCACGGAGCGCCAGCGCGAGGTCTTCGATCGCATTGTCGCTGGTAAGCTCAACAAGCAAATCGCCGACGAGCTGGGCATCGCCGAACGCACCGTGAAGAGGGAGCGCGAGCAAGTCATGGCGAAGCTGGATGCCAACTCAGCGGCTGATCTAGGCCGCCTGGCGGAGGTGCTGCGACGCTCGACTGCGAAATAGGGCACCCGCTGCCCGGCGTGCACACGCCGCATGGCCCATTCGGGCCACTCGGGTGGCCCCTCGGTGCCTATCGCCTGTCCCCTTCGCCCCGTTGTCGGGGTATCGCATCGGAGTGATGATTCATCGCATGGCCGCGCGGTCGCGCCGTTATGTCGGTCGGTTGGAGACCAAACCTAAAGAAGGGAGAAAATGATGGCAGCAGGTGTGCAAGCGGCGATAGCCGCAGCGGTTCTCGGTCCGGTGAAGAAGCACTGGGTGTTGCTCCTGGCGCTGGGCATCCTGATGATCGTGCTCGGTATGCTCGGGTTCCATCAGCCGTTCGCATATACCGTGGCCACCGCGATCTTCTTCGGCGCGCTGCTGCTGGTGACCGGGGGCACCGGAATCGTGGCGGCGTTCAAGCTGGAGGGCTGGAAGGGCAGGAGCGCCGCGATCCTGCTCGCGCTCCTGTATCTGATCGCCGGTGTGCTGCTGATGTTGCACCCGGTGCTGGGTGCTCTAAGCCTGACCCTGCTGGTGGCTGGCTTCCTGGTCGCCTCCGGTGTGGTCAAGATCTGGATGGGGTTTAGCCACCGCGATCAGAAGGGCTGGGGCTGGATCGTCGCGAGCGGGTTGCTCTCCGCTGTGCTTGGGATTTTGATCACTGCTCAGTTCCCCGGATCGGGCCTGTGGGTGCTGGGACTGTTTCTCGCGATCGAGCTGCTGTTCGACGGTTGGGGCCTGGTCATACTGGCCCTCGCCGCCCATCAAGCGAAGGAAGCCTAAGGCTGCGCACCTCGCATTGCAGATGCTGCCCGGTTCGCTGGCGCGCGTCTTTGTGCCTGCCGTGCGACCAGATCGTGAACAACCTGGCCAGAACTCGCACGACCCCACCCACATACGGCGCGCGGCCAGCTGCCCAGCGAGAATCGGCCGCATCGCGCGGCTCTTGGTCTTGGCAGGGCGAAAACGATATGACCGGAAGCGGTTGCGCTAGTGAACGACATCCTGTCGGCTGTGTTGCAGTATCTACCGGCCTTCGCGCTGCGGTGGATTTTCTCCAAACACTGGTTAGCGGAACACATAACCTTCGATGTTCGACCGCGCAATGAGCCCGTCACGATTTTCTGCGGCGAATTGCCCTTCATGCAGCTGACGCTCAACGTGACAAATCGCTGCTACAAGGAAGTCGAGCTGGACCGCTTGACTGTGGAGTTCACGTTCCCAGGTATTACCCAGCAGCTCTACTATCTGCGCCGGACTACCATTCCTAGAGGGAAGGCAGTAGACATTCTCATTCGCGGTAATCTCACCTCACAGCAAGCGGCGGCCTTCGCGAAGCAGGGAGAAAGCCGCATGAGGATTGAAGTCTTCGCCGAATTCAACTCTGACATTCAGGAATTTTCGGTCAACACTGCGTGGCCCCTGACTGTCAAGCCTACGCTGGCGAATATCTAGTGCCGCGCCTCGCTGCATTTTGCGCCTTGGCCTCGCTGTTCCTCTTGGGAGGTTGCGCCGTGCTGCCGGACAACAACCAGAGAATACCTTCTCACGTGATTGGCGATGGTGACAGCACTAGCCTTGGCAAGGCGTTCAAGCCACAGCTGGAGCAACACCCGACGCTATCCGGCGTTCGCCTGCTGGGCAATGGACTGGATGCGTTTGTGGGGCGCGTAGTGTCTGCGCGCCTGGCCGAGCGCAGTATCGACCTGCAGTACTACATGTTTCATCAGGATACCGTTGGCAGGCTGTTGATCAGGGAACTCCTTGCCGCGGCCGACCGGGGCGTGCGGGTACGCATGCTGATCGACGACATGTACGGTGGAGAGGCCGATGATGTCTGGTCGGCCCTCGACGCGCATCCCAACGTGGAAGTGCGGCTGTTCAATCCTTTCGTGCGTGGACATTCGAAGAATCTGCAATTTGTCACCCGGCTGAAGACGGTGAATCACCGCATGCACAGCAAGACCTTCACCGTGGATAACCAGGTCTCGATCGTCGGGGGCCGCAATATCGGTGACGAGTATTTTGACGCGGACCCCGATCTCGCGTTTGCCGATTTGGACGTGATGGCGATCGGGCCGGTCGTGCCGAACGTATCGCAAGAGTTCGACCAGTACTGGAACAGCGAATCCGCCTATCCGGTTGCCACGCTGATGGCGGCGGCGCACCCGGGCGCCCTGGACAAGCTGCGTAGTGATCTGGCCGCGTTCTACCAGCAGAAGCAGACATCGGTCTATATCGATGCTTTGAAGAATTCCGCGCTCGCCGAAGCGCTGAGAAGCAAGACGGCCCACTTCAGCTTTGCACAAGCCAAGGTCATTCACGACTCCCCGGAAAAGCTGACTAGGGGTGAAGGCTGGAAAGGGGAGCTGCTAATGTCGCAGCTGGCGCCGTACATTCAGCAGGCAACCAAGGAGTTCACCCTGGTGTCGCCCTATTTCGTACCCGGTCAGCGGGCCGCCGACGCTCTGTGCGCCTTGAGCCAGAAGGGAGTGGGGGTCCGCGTCTTGACCAACTCGCTGGTTTCCAATGACGTCGCCGCGGTGCACGCCGGGTATATGCGGCACCGCGAACAGCTCGTGCGGTGCGGCGTGCAGCTGTACGAGCTGAATGAGCAGATCAAGAAGGAGCAAGGCGAGCGGTTTACCTGGCTACCGGGCCTGAGCAAATCGAGCTTACATGCCAAGACCATGGCAATTGACGGCAAAATGATGTTCGTCGGCTCGTTCAACTTCGATCAGCGATCTTTGTATCTCAACAACGAGATCGGAATCCTGTTCCATGAACCGGAGTTGGCGGCCAACGCATCCAAGCACTTCAACGAACACGTGGAGCGGGTGGCGTTCAAGGTGGAGCTGGTCAAGCGCGAGAATGGTAGCAAGTCGCTGCAATGGACCGGCATCACAGACGGCAAGAAGGTCGTTTTCGACTCCGAACCCTACGCGGGGTTTTGGAAGAAATTGGGTGTCAACATGATGCGAGTGCTGCCGATCGACTCGATGCTGTAGGCACAGTCGAAGGGCGCAAGGCGACCGTTCTCCAACGCCATTGCGGTGTCCTTCCCGAGTGGCTGCGCGTTCGGCCTAACGGATATTAGCCTCGGCCGGCTTCGGACGCTGGCGCGGGTGCGAACAAGAGCGCGCCTGCGCCAGCTAGCAGGAGCGAGCACCACCGCTGCACAGTTCAGCCGTTGCCGCAGGTCTGGAAGGCGGATAACGACCTAGGCGTTATCCTGGGTCGCAGCGGCCCTTGCTCTGACTCGCCACCTTCGCGCTGTGAGGACGGCGGCACCGCAGGATAGGGTTGTTCTTCCCTGTCCGGGGTGACGACTTTGGTCGAGCGCATCACAGCGTCACCCCCGAGTTCATAGCGCAAGCACATCCCATGCCGCGCTTGGATTGCCTGTCGCAGCAACTCTGCCGCTCTGGTCGCTGACAGGGGCTGCTCCGCGGGCGCCGGTGGAACTAGCACCGGCCGCATCTCAGGTCCTGCTTGGCCGCCCGCAAGCCATGTAAACCCTGGTCGTAGGTGAAGACGCCGCTGCGGGCCAGGATGAGCACGGCACGGTGATCCGTTCTCGCGGGCGAGATCCCCGGCGCGCGCATCGGGCGGCGCTGGGTGTTCGTCAAGGTCGATCTGGTGGAGTACGTGCGGTCACAATACGCCTCGCGGGCGTTGCAGAGTGACAGCATGGAGGGTTTGTCATGTCACTCTACAAACGCAAAGACTCGCCCTATTGGTGGGTCAAGATCACCCACGGCGGCGGATGCCTCCAGCGCAGCACTGGGACTACCGATCGCAGGCAAGCCCAGGAGTACCACGACGCGCTGAAGGCCGCGCTGTGGGAACAGGAGAGGCTGGGTGCAAAGCCCAAGTTCTCCTGGAATGAGGCGGTGGTGCGCTATCTGGCGGAAACCTCGCACAAAGCCTCGCAGGCCGACGACAAGTCGCATCTGCGTTGGCTGGATCGGCATTTGAACGGGGTAGCGCTGGAGGAGATCGACCGCGCGCGGCTGGATCGGATCAGGCAAGAGCGGGAAGCCGAGGGCGTTGCCAACGCCACCGTCAACCGCATGCTGGAGGTGATCCGGGGGATCCTGCGCAAGGTGGCCAACGAGTGGGACTGGCTGCCCAAGGCACCGTCGATCCGGATGCTGGCCGAGCCCACCCGGCGCGTGCGCCGGATCACGCGCGAGGAAGCCGAGCGCTTACTGGCGGCGCTGCCGACGCACTTGCGCGCGATGGCCAAGTTCAGCCTGGAGACGGGACTGCCCAAGTCCAACGTCACTGGACTGAGCTGGTCGCAGCTGGATCTGACGCGCCGCTGCGCGTGGATTCATCCCGATCAGGCCAAGGCGCGCAAGGCAATCGCAGTGCCGTTGTCGGCGGCGGCGGTGTTGGTGCTGCGCGAGCAGACCGGCAAGCATCCGGACGTGGTGTTTACTTACCGCGGCACGCCGGTCACGCAGGTCAACACCAAAGCTTGGCGCTAGGCGCTCAAGGTGGCCGGCATCGCGGACTTCCGCTGGCATGATTTACGTCACAGCTGGGCAAGCTGGCATGTGCAGGCAGGCACGCCGTTGCATGTGTTGCAGGAGCTCGGCGGCTGGGAGTCGGTGGAGATGGTGCGCCGTTATGCGCACCTTTCCAGCGACCACCTGGCCGAGTACGTGGATCGCATGTCCGGCCGGCTGAAGCCGGTGAAGGAAGACGACGCAGCAGGAAAAGTGGCTACGATCTAGCTACGCCGCCAAAAACAGAAACGGCTTGCGATCTCCCAAGCCCTTGAGTAGTTGGCGCGCCCGGCAGGATTTGAACCCACGACCCCCTGGTTCGTAGCCAGGAGTTCATACCGGACGCATTTATAGATCAAGCAGTTGCGGGTGCGGCGTTCGTTGCAAATGCAGCATTCTGCAGGACTGTGCGGTACGGACTGGGGCAAATCTGGGGCATGTCTCATCCGTGCGCAGTATCGATCAACCGGCGCAGTGACGCAAGACAAGCCATCTGCCGCTGCAGCTGAAGCCGCAGCGTTCGCCGGCTTCGCTGCGCTTCAGAGCAACACCACCTACTGCCCCAATCAGTTCTTCGACGTCGTTCTCCCGAATTTTTCGCGCGGCGTGGTGCGCCTGGTCGGTTATGTGCTCTATCGCACTTTCGCCTGGAGCGACCGCGACGGCCGGCCGATGCGCGAGCAGCACCAGGTGTCCTATCGCGAGCTCATCGAGCAGGCCGGGATCAGCCGCGGCGCGCTGGCCCAGGCCATCCAGGAGGCGATCGAAGCCAATCTGCTTCGCTGCGTCCGCTCGGGGCAAGCCGCAGCAGCCGGCGCGCCGGCCGCGTCCGGCGTGTTCGAACCCAACTGGAATGACGGGGAATACGTCACCGATCCGGGCAAGTTCCAGGGCTTCTTCGAAGGCGCCGGTCATCGTACCTACATACCCAACCAGTTCTTTACGCGCCTGCTCCCGCACGAGCCGCTGTCGGTGGTCAAGATAGTCGGCTCGATCATCCGCTTCTCGATCGGGTTCGAAGCCAGGCGCGGCTTCCGCCGCCAGCAAGCCGTCCTCTCCTACCGCGACTTGCATCGCTACAGCAAGATCGCCAGCCCGCAGGATCTGTCTCGAGCCATCCAGCACGCGCTGGAAGCCAAGTACATTGAACAGCTCGCGCCTGGGGTGTTTGATCCTAATGCTGGCCGGGAGAGCAAAGCGGCGGTGTACGGCCTCAAATGGGCGGACGCGACGCTGGCCGCTGACGGCAGCGGTTCAAAATCCGTAGCGGACACCAATCAACCACGTAGCCCGAGCGGTTCAAAATCCGTAGCGGGCCAGCGGTTCAGAATCCGTAGCGGGAGCGGTTCAAAATCCGTAGCGGGGGAGCGGTTCAAAATCCGTAGCGAGACAGAAATAAAACCAGAAAGCACAACCCGTCAACAGCAACAGCCTGCTGCTGCCGGGAAGAGCGACAATGACAACCCGCTCGCCTATCGCCGGCTCATCGAAGCGGGATTCGACGAACTTGCGGCCAAGCGGTTGGCGTCGCTGCGACCGCTTGAGGTCATCGAGCGCCAAGTCGGCTGGATGGCAAAGCGCCATCCGGCCCGCAATCCGCTTGGCATGCTGCGCAAAGCCATCGAGGAGGACTGGCCGGCGCCGGCCAACGTGGCTGGTGACGCAAGTTCCCAAGAGAGCCCGGCGATGGTCTTTGCTCGGCACTTCTACGCCGGACGGGCGGGCCACGACCAGCAACCCGTCGCGCGGCCTTCCTCCGCCGATCTGGCCGGGGCGGCAGCGCTGCTGCACGCTCTGCTCAAGATCTCACCCGACCCCGCGCAGGCCGAGGGCTGGGGCAGACAACTCGCTCAACAGGTGGCGCAGCAGCAACGATCAGACCGTCCTGCCTTCGTCACCCTGTCGCTCGCTGCGCGGCTCTTCGGCGATGCGTTCGTGGCATGGGTGCGACGCGATCGCGAACGCGAGGCACGACAAAGCGCATCTGCGCAACGCGAGGCCAACGAAGCGCGGTTCAAGACCGAATACCTGCGCTACCTCCAGGCCTGCGAGGAGCGCCTGCAGCAACGGGATCCGGCGCGCTATCAGGCATTCATCGACCACCGGGAGGAACGTCGCCGCAGCCTGCTGCGCGTGACGCGCAACGGCATCCAATCCGCGCTGCTGCGTGGGTTCGAGTCTGACGCAGCGCGGCTGGAGGATTTCCGAGCGTTCTTCTCCGGAGCGGTGCTCGATTTCGCCGGCTGGCATGCCGGACACAACCAGGAAGGAGCAACGGTATGAGAGTCGTGACGGTGATCAACGCCAAGGGCGGCTGCAGCAAAAGCACGATCGCGATGAACCTGGCGGCAGCGTTGGCGGGTGACGGGTACCGAACCCTGCTGCTCGACCTCGACCCGCAGGCGCAGCTGACCGCCTGGCTGGGGCTGGGCGACGGTCTTGACACTCGCGGCACGATCGTCCTGCCGCTGGCCGCGAAGCAACCGTTGAGTGGCGTGATCCAGACCACCCAGATCGCGAACCTGTACTTCGTCGCCAGCGCCCAGCCGCTGGAGGACCTCGGCCGGCAGATGACCGAGGAGGAAGGCTATCAGCTTCGTCTAACTGAACTGCTGGCTGAGGTCGGCGATCGGTTCGAGCTGTGCGTGATCGACAGCCCCAACCAGATCTCGCCGGTCATGGAGAACGCCATCTTCCCAGCCCACCTGTTCGTGGTGCCCTTCGAGAGCACCAAGGCGGTGAAGAGCTACGCCAATGTCGAAGCGCTGGTGCAGCGCATGGGCGGGGAAGCGCCCTCGGCGCTGCACGTACTGTCCAACCTGTCGCGGCTTCCCGGGCAGCGCAAGCGAGTAATCGACCTCATCGCCCGGGAGGGCATCGGTCGGGCCGTCGCCGAGATCCGCAGCTGCGGCTGGCTGGCGCAGGTGGACGAGCACGGCGGCTCCATCTTCCACTTTCGGCCGCATGCCAATGGAGCGAAGGACCTGCTCGTGCTCAAGGACCAGGTGCTCGTTGCCCTGGGACTCATCGAGCGTGCCGGTACGCAGTCGGTCGATCGGCCCCAGCTCGCCGCGTGAGCACGCTCGCCCGATGAATCCCTCCTCTCCCCCAAAAAGCCGCCTACAGCTGGTGCGCGAGCAAGCTGCCCGCGGCGAGCTGTCCGCCGAGGTCATTCCGCGCACGCGCTTGGTGGTGTCCATCGACAGGCTGGTAGAAGACCCAGACAACGAGCGCAAGTCGCACTTCAACCTGGAAGAGCTCGCCGCTTCGGTGAAGGCACACGGCATCATCGAGCCGATCACTGCTACGGGCCTTGCCGACGGGCGCTACCAGATCCTCACCGGCCACCGCCGCTACCGAGCAGCCAAGCTGGCGGGCCTGAGCCAGGTGGAGATCTTGATTCGGCAACAGGAGGACAGTCAGCGCACGCGGCTCAAGAGCTTGATCTCCAACCTCCAGCGTGAGAACGTCCCGCCGCTCGATCTGGCCGGTGCGCAACAGGCGCTCATCAGTGAAACCGGGCTGACCCAGGAACAGGTCGCCGCGCAGCTGGGCAAGCACAAGGCATGGGTCAGCGGCGTGCTGCGCATCCTGGATCTGCCGGAAGGAGCAAGAGCCAAAGTTGGGTGCACCCAACAGCTACTGTCGGTAGACGCCCTCACCCGGATCGCGCGCATCGAGGACCCGCAGCTTCAATCACAGCTGGTCGATGGACTACTATCGGGCCTGCGTCAGCCCCAGATCCGAGCACGCATCCGTGAGGCGCGTCGCGCCAGGAACTCGACGGCCGGGGCGACAACCAGGCAAGAGTTCCGAACCAGCAGCGGCGCGGTGGTGAGCGTGCGCACAGCCAACGGCAGTCTGACCCTGCAACAAGCTGCCGACGCGTTGGAAGAAGCCCTCCATCAGGTTCGGGACCTCACCGGCAAGTAGAGGCGTCAGCACAATTTGCGATCGCAGGTTAGTCACGCCTTCACGCACACCGATACGTCTGCCCAGGAAACGCAGCCGCTGCCGGTAGCGGGGAGTTGCGGCTTGTGGTAGGTTACTCTCTCCATGACGATGCCTCTCACCCGCGACGAGATCGCCCGTTTGACTGCCGCCGAGCGGTTGGCGCTGATCGCGCAGTTATGGGACAGCCTGGACGATGCGCAACTGCCCGTCGATCCGGCGCAGCGTGACGAGCTCGCGCGGCGTCTGGACAGCTTCGAACAGGATCGCACCGAAGCGGTAACCTGGGAACAGCTCAAAGCTGAACTGGCCCACCGCGTGCCGTGACGCGGCCGGTCGTCTTTCTGCCAGCCGCGCGGCTGGAACTCATTGAAGCGCAAGACTGGTATGAGAGCGAGGCCCCCGGTCTTGGCGCCCAATTCCGGGCCGCGGTCGGCGACCAGGTCGCGCGCATCAGCATGAATCCGTTGGCGTTCCCAGTGGTCCTGGGCGATGTGCGTCGCGCACGGCTGCGGCGTTTCCCCTACAGCTTGTTCTTCCGTCTGCTCGATGACGCGGCATACGTGATTGCGTGCTTTCATTCGAGCCGCGATCCTCGGGTTTGGCAGCGCCGCGTCTAGCAGGTTGAGGGCGGGGCTGGCGATTGCTTTCTACCAAAGCAAAATGCACCGACGACCTCTCAGACCGAGGCTGCTCCCAGTCCGCGAACTTCGCAAGCCGGCCACTTTGCGACACTTGGCAGATCGAATTCCGGTCCCGAAATCTGCCATTGGAAAGGGCGAATTCCGCGCCAGCCCTTTGGGACACTTCATCGCGATATTCTCGATGCGTATCCGGAATTCTGGTCTTGCAGATCCGAAGGTGTCGTCGGACAGACAGGAAAGTTGCGCCGCCATGTGTCGCGGGACAGCTTGAGCCGAGGTCTCGGAGTAGCCTGCGCCGCCCCGAACATCGCTTGGGGGCGGTCGAGAACAGGGAGCCAGCCAGGTCGCTAAGAGTCCCCTTCTATGAGCGTAGGAGGCGTACCATCTGTGTCTTTGGGAATCGACACGGTCGCGGGAGAGAGACAGAGGCATGCAAATCAGATTCGTATTGCACGTTGTGGTCGTCTGGGCACTCGCCGTAGCAGCACTCGCGCGCGGCCCTGAGGAAGGCAAGTCTGCGCCTCCACTGCGCGCCAAGCTGCTGGACGGGACCACCTTCAGCTTAGGGGCCCAGATGGGAAAGGTTGTCCTCGTAAACTTCTGGGCTACATGGTGTGGCCCGTGCCGCGCCGAGATGCCTGCCCTCGATGCCTACTTCAGAAAGCACAAGAGCGAAGGGATCGAACTGCTCGCAGTGAGCATGGACGAACCCAAGGACGAGGCGAAGGTGCGCGAGGCGATGCGTCCTTTCGCTTTCTCAGGCGCGCTGTCGCGCGATACCGACGCGGGCGGATACGGGCGAATCTGGCGTATTCCACTCACCTTCGTCATCGACCGGTCGGGGGTGCTGCGCAGAGAAAGCTGGTACGCCAAGCCCGGAATCGACGAGGACCTGCTAGAAAAGACGATCACACCGCTGCTAAGCACCCCTTGATCCGCGCGCGCGGAGAGGACGCGACGCCGACAGGCGGACGGAGCGTCTATAGCGAGTAATAGACGCCGGCCGATATGGTGAAGCGCGGCTCGAGCTGCAGTCCATTGACCCTCTGATAGACGGGCACCTGGAAGAAGCCAAAGAGCTGGAGTCGATGGCTCACGCTCACAGTGACACCGGGGCTGAGGTAGACCAAGGTGGCGCCACTGTTGTCCACATCCGCGTTCTGCCCGGATTCGCGCCCCTCGACGCGTCCATTGAGCTGGACATGTGGGGTGATCTTCTCGAACCCCATGTACCGGATCCCGAGGTTGATGTTCAACCCGGTGCCAGGTTTGAACTCGTCCTTCGAATTGAGCGGTTGTTGCACCAAGGCCTGCGCGAAATATCCCCAATCGCGCGATAAGTCATCAAAGTAGTACACACCCGCGATCAGGTCAGTCGTTCCCGTACCCGGTTGCAGCCCACGGTCCAGCGGAGTTCCCGCCTGCGGCCCCGTACTGAAGTTGTTGTTGTAGCTTCCCGTCGGCAGCTTGATGCCGAGTTGCACGCCAAGATTGTGGGCCCCGGTTAGCCCCTGATACCGGCCCACGATGCGCACGTCACCGATGCTAGTCGTGTGCGACGTCGAGATATCCGTGTCTCCGGGCGCAATTGTGCTGTGAAAGCGGTCAAAATAGGGCGCCAGGACGTTGACACCCCAATTGGCGTTCGGGCTGTAGTCGAGTGCGAAGCTGTAGTTGTGGTTGACCGTGCTTTGCTGGACTTCCTGATCCGTCGGGATGGAGATGCTGCTCCGATCCACTGCATGAGTGCCGCTTCGCAGTTCGTCCTGATTGAAATAGTCGTACCGGAACACTACCCGCAGTCCCTCACCTGCCGCGTAACCCTGGCTGGCCCAATCCGAGCTCAACGTGCACCCGCAGCTCGAGCAGGCGAACGCGACCGGCGCTGCGCTGCTGCACACAGCGGCGGCGAGTACAGCGACAGAGATCTTGCGCATGGGCGACAGTTTGCGTAACAGCTGTCAGTGTAATTGCGTGCGGGGCGGCGGGCCTGCGACAAAATGTCGCAGGGCCCCTTCCCCCAGCGCATCGCATCGACGTGCGCCCCTGACTTGCCGCCTGAGGTGGCAGCGCCCGACTACCGGGCGTTGGGCCACTACGGATCAGTGACCAAGCCACACTCTTCTCCTGCACGCCGCCTTGCGGCGCGCCGCAGATAAGTCAGGCTTACGCTGGTTGTTGGCCGCAGGTCTCGATGCTCGGCCCGGATGCACTCGAGAAGACCAGGTGTCCCTTCAGGACACCCGCTCGCGGGGGAGCTACAGCGCTTCCCACTTCCTCCAAGCTTTCATCGGCCCTGCTTCTGGAGTGCGCATCGTTTGAAAGTGCGGACTATCGACGTTGTTGCACCATCCGAGCGACTCCGCATAGACAGCTTTCTTGTCTTCCGACACGCGCCGAATACCGCCCCAGAATCGACAGGTTCCGCAAATCCCCTCCTTGCTCGCATCGATGACGACCGCCGGGATCCCTTTCGCGTGAGCGCCATGTTCCTCCGCGCCAGCACGTTGGCCCGTTGCGCCGAGCGCGCCCGCGATGAAGGCAGCGCCCCCGCCGGCCAGCAGCTTTCGGCGGTCCTCTCTATATTTCGTCTGGTCGTTCATTACTTCTCCTTTTCGGTAGCCAGAAAGCGGCGCGCCTCCTGTGACAAGCGCCCGTTGGCAACGTAGCACCCTCGGATAGCCGCGCCTTGATCTCAGTCAATGGTTTCCGCTGCTAAGCGCCACGCGTGGTTTCTCTCTCCGCAGAAATACTGCTCTCCTGCAGCTTTAAGCATGCCGCGCGATGTCTCCGGACCTTCGACAGTCCGTCGCACCCCGTCACTGTGCTGTCGCTCATAGCATCCGCGGATAGCGCTCGCCCTGGCAACGACCATCTATGCGCTGCATCCATAGCCGCCTGTGCAGACCTGGTGCCCTGGACGGGCAACGTTCAACGAGCTTCTTGATCTACGGGGCCAAGCGATTAGCCTACGACGGCTGGCCGCACGAGGGTTCGGTGGGGACCGACGAGCCTGAAGAGGGTAGTGTATCCTCTCCTAGTGCCATAGGCGTTGCATGCAGCGGAGGCTTAATCGATGTAGGTACAAGCCGCAGCAACAAACGACCAACCGCGCATAGCTGACCGTTCTGCTTGAGAGCCCAAGCTTCCGACAAGAACAGGATGTTGCGGGCGACGCGTCTATAAGGGGCTGCTCTGGCGTTGCGAGACGCCGATTCCACGTGCGCGGCGCTTGTGCAGCCAGATGATGACTCCGGTGATCGCCACGGCGACGATCGCCAAGCCCATTGCGCAGACGAATACTTGCATGGGAAGCCCGAGCACCGCGGCGGTATGAAGCCAGATTAACCAGCGCGGGATCGCGTTGCCCAACGTCTCGGTCTTGCTACCAGGCCAGTCGAACGACTTGACTGCGCCAGTGTTGGCGTCGAACGTCACGCTGGATGCTGTCCGTCGACCGACATCCGCCGTACTGCGCACGGTGTAGACGTAGAGCCCGCGATCCCGATCGAGCGCCAAACTGTCTTCCCGCAGGATGGCAATTCCGTTCCTCTCAAGCTCTTCGCGCATCCGACTCTGACCCAATGCGTAGGCGGCGCGCCAGTCGATGTGGGGATGCTCCAGCGGGACCGAAAGCTTTGGCAGATCCTCCATGCCGTGCAGCCCGAAAGCGGAGTTCATGACGGGCTGATAGACCTCAGGGAGGTTGAACGCAACGCTCGACCACGCGAGCACGAACAGCATCGGCCAGAGCCATAGACCAGGTGCACGGTGCAGGTCGAAAGGCGCGCGGAACGGATGCCCAGCAGGCTTGAGCCGCCAGGCCGGCTTCCAGCGCTGACACCACGAGCGGCGGGTGCCCGGGACGCTTGTCGCTGCAATTGAAGTGCCTGTTCGCCGGCGTCTTGGCAACGTAAGATAGAAGCCGACAAAGCAGTCGATGGTCCAGCCCAGCGCGACCGCACCAAGGACGTAGCCCCCCAGGTTTCCTGTCGCCGACGGCAGCGCAAGGCTGAAGTGCAGGCGATACAGGAAGGAAATGATCTTTCGTCGTTCCAGGGATATCTCACCCCACGGACGACTTCCAAGCCGCTCACCGGTGTATGGATCGAGAAAGACTTGTGTCAGCGGCACATCGTACGGCTTTCCGGTCGCCGGATCGGGGCGCGCATACGCCCACGCGGAATAAGCTGCATCGGGCTCGCGCCACAGGTTCACCGTATCGACCCGGATGCGCGGATCCAACGCCTCGGCGCGCTCCCGCAGTTTGAAAGGATCGAGCGATCGCGATGTTCGCGGCGGCACGGTCAGGAGGTCGGGATTCAGCCAGCAATCCAGCTCTGCGCGGAAGGCGAGGACACTTCCTGTCAGTGCGACCAAGACCAAGAAGCCCGTCATCGCCAGTCCCAGGTAACGGTGCAGTAGAAGCCAGAACTGGCGAACCTTGGTCATCCCCTTAGAAGCCTATGTGCAGGGTCGCGTAGGCCGATAGTGGCTGGCCGAACGTGAGCGCGGAGCCATCCGAGGCAACGTTATGTCGATTCGTCAGATTCTTGATGTCGAGTTGGAATCGACCGTTCGGCGCGAATCGATATGCCGCCATCACGTCGATTTCGAGGATCTCTGGGAGAGTGAAGCTGTTGGCATCGTCGGCCTGTGCCTGGCTCGCGTAATAGACCCCGCCGCCAAGTTCCCATCGTCTTCCACGATCCAGTGAGTAGACCCCGAAGACGTTGAGCGTCCGGCGTGGCGCGCCAACAAGCTCGTTACCGGCCGTCAGGTTCCCGCCAGGATCGGGCTGCGCGACCCAGGCCTTGAGGAAGCTCGCTGCCACATTCAGGCGCAACCGCTCGACGACCTGTCCGTTCAGATCCAGTTCCACACCCCGGCTGCGGGTCTCGCCGGCTACGATCAGATAGAAGCAGTTTGGGTCGGTGGGGTCGCAAAACGAGATGTTCTTGCGTGTGAGGTCGAACACTGCGACGTTCGCAGTGAGCCGTTGGCTGAAGGCGTATTTGATGCCTGCTTCCTTCAGCGTGCCTTGCTCGGGGGGTAGATTCTCGTGAGACCGCGTCATTCCGCTGTTGGGAATGAACGAGGTCGAATAGACGCCATACAAGGATGTGCTGGGGATCCCCTGATAGACCAACCCCACGCGCGGCGACGTATGGGTGTAGGTTTGAGTGAGGTCGTCGACGGAGGCAACGCCGCTGGCGAAACTTCCGCCGACTAAAGTGTGCTGGCGAATCCGGTCGTAGCGTGCCCCGAGCAGCACCTTCAGGGTCGGGACCACCGTCACGAGGTCTTGCGCATATACCGCATTGTCCTCGGTCCACCAATTGAACAGGCCACTGCTGGTGGGAACACCTGTGAAGCTACCTGGAGTGGTTGAGGGCAACTGATCCATCACCACGGTAGGCAGCACTGCGGCTGGCGCGTAGGCCGTTTGATCCGCCTTGTAGACGCTGTCGAGATACGAATACCCAATCAGCAGGTTGTGCTCCAGCGCGCCAGTGTGCAACTTCCCCTGGAGGCGTGCATCGACGTTGCTCGATGCCGAGCTGAACTTCCAGAACGAACCACCGAGCGAGTTGCCCCCGACCGGATCGTAATTCAGAGTGTTGGCGTAATTGTCGGTGGTTGCATTGCCGTACGAGTAGTCCAAGTGGAAGCGCCAGTCGTCGCTGATATCCGCTGGTACTTCAGCGCGGCATTAGCATTGTTGAAGTCGTCCTTGGCGAAGGCGGAGTCGATGAAGTTGCGCGACCGCGAGACCGTCAGTGCATCCGGGCTGATCGGCAGCCGGGGGGCGGGGGTGTCGCGGGCGTGGGTGAAGTCGGTCAGCAAGGTCAGCCGATCGGCGGGCGACAGCTGCAGGGTGAGAGCGGGTGCGACCGCCTGCTGGTCATGTCGAGCGTAGTCGGCGATGCTGCGGCCTTGCTCGAGTGCGGCATTGATCCGCAAAATCGCCGTGGCATCCGGGTTGAGCGCGCGACCGAAGTCGGCTGTTGCCCGCAGAAAGTCGTAGCTGCCCGCCACGAGACCGATTTCGCTTACCGCTGAGGGTGTCGGGGACTTGGAGACATAGTTGACCACGCCGCCAACGTTGCCGCCATAAATGGCGCTGCCGTAGAGCACCGAGGCCGGCCCTTTAAGGAATTCGACGCGATCCACGTAGGCCATGTCCATCGTCGAGAACCAGCCGATCCGGTAGGCGCCGTCCTTCAGATACACCCCGGCGTTGCTGTAGCCGCGAATGAAGAACACGGGCGCATTGATCCCCGGATCCCCGGCTCCGTTGCTCGCGTTGAACACACCAGCTACGGTGCGGCCCACCTCGTAGGCAGTCTGACGGCCGCCAAGGTCCTCCAGGATCTGCTGCGAGCGGACTTCGATCGCTTGAGGGATGTCGCGGATAGGCAAGTCGGACTTGGTCGCCGTGGTCGCCTCCGGGGCGACGTAGCTTCCTTCGCCAGACGGGCTGGCAGTAACGACGACGGGCTCAGTGGTCGGATATCGTCGCTGGTCCGTCTCTTGTCCGAGCGCGGCGCCGATGCAGGTCGCCAGGCACACGGTGGTAATGACAATGCAGGCGCTCGACATTGGCCCTCGGGTGTTCTCTCTTGTGCGCCTTGCGCTGGGGCACCGATCACGCAGCCGCATATCGCGAGACGCATTCGATGTCTAACCGGAGTGGAGCGGTCAGTGGTCCGCATCCCGAAACTGGATCGTGCCGTCGGGAAGGAATATCCATGGGCTGGGGGTCAGATCCGGAACGCGGTACTCCGGCGGAATCTCGCCGTGGTGCATCGGTGTGCCGGATCGCACGGGGCGGTGCGAATCGGGCTTTGGGTCGATCCGAACGAGCAACAGTCGCGTTGGGGTGTCCGGAGGCAGCGGCGGCCCCGTGGACCCGCCTCCGACGGAATATGCAACTGCGCCAATGATCAATGTGGCGATCAGATTGAAGGCGATCGCGACCTTGAGCCCCTTGCTCATGTTCCTTCCCGAATCGGCAAATGGACGGCACAATCCGCTGGCAAGCGCTGCGCGGATGGCACCACAAACGATCAGGCTGCGAAGGGAGCTGCGCGCGACTTAGGCGTCGTCCACGCGAACGATCGAGCGAGAAGAGCGTGACGGCGATGCCCGGTGGCCTGGATGAGGGAAACTGGCGAGAGCCGCAGAACCGTCGCGAGCAGCAAATTCGCACGATCGGACGAAAGCAAGCACGCTGAGCAATGCCGTCCGTCGCAGTGCCCGGCCGGCCTCGCCGGAGCATCTACCAGACCGCTCGCGAGGCGCTTTGGCCCTGTTGCTGTGCAGATCTCCATAGCTGGCAGTCCCACAGCATGCCAAGTGATGCTGGCATGTGTGAGAGCGGGAGCCAGCGTGTTCAAGAGCAACGCGAGCCAGGCGAGTATCCAACTTAGGCGGCGAGTAGGCTTTGTCATCGCGGCGTTCTGCCAGTCCCGCGATTATGGCCGGGCGCACCTTATCGTGCGACTACCTGGCGTGCGACATTTTGTCGTATGCAGCCCAGGGCTATGGTGCGCTGAGCACGCGACGAGATAGTCGAGCCGACCGATCGTTTTCCGGCAGGCATCCGGGCCTACCGTTTGAGCCTGCCCACGTTTGTCGTGTACGAGCGGCTGCCCGTACCTAATTCCGGGAGAGATGATTGGAGGCTGACGCCGAAGGGTGTGCGGCTCGTCGGGCAACGCGATGACCGATGTGTAAGCCGTCCCTGGGATGGTCCAGTCAGAGGGCGCGGTTGGCGAAGTCAAGCCGGCTCTGGTGGCACCGGCCGCTATCATGCCGCAGCGACGTTGGGGAGAGCTCGTGGCACGGGCTGCTATTGCCGCCGCGCCCCTACCGCCCGTGGGCCCACCGACGGTAAGCCTCGATCCACTTTGTTCCGTTAGGAGCCGGCTTGGGCAGGGGCAACGCAAGGATCGGGACTGCCTGGCGCGTTCGACCTCGCCGGCAAACGTCCACGATTTCGTCCGCACCGGTGAGCTCAACGCGCTCGACCGAGACCTCTGCTCCCAGGACGCGGGTTACAAACGGCAATGCGAGGTTGTCTTGGATCGCCGTCAGGAAGCCGCTCACTTGCTCGGCTTCCGTATAAGCATCGACGGTCGCCTCGTCGATCAAGCGTTCCAGCGTCGCGGCGGGGACCTTCATACTGGACGGGACGGGCCGGACGGGTGAGTGACCGGCAGCGTAGCATCGGCTGCTCCATGTGCAAGAGGAGCACGCCGACTATGGCTACCACTGTCACCGCCGGCATCACCATCGACGCCAAAGGCCGGCTGACCATCGACAAGGAATATCGCGGGGTTCGCCTGTATCGCCGGCTAGGACAGGTCTCGCAGGAAGTCGCCCAGCGCGTGCTGCGCAACGAGATGGCCCGGGTGCAAGACGAAGAGGACCGCCGGGCCCATGCCCGCCCGCTGTTTCGCCACTGCGCCGCGCGCTATCTGGGCGAGTCGAAGCACAAGCGATCGCTGGAGGTCATCAAGTGGCACGTGCAGCTGCTGCTCGCCCACTTCGCAGAACTCGAGCCCGAGCGCATCCACGACGGGACACTGCGCCCCTTCATCGAGGCCAGGCTCAGTGCCGGTGCTAGCCCGAGCACGGTCAACCGCAGTCTGGAAGTCATGCGCACCATCTTGCACCGCGCCGCCCGCGCCTACCGCGACGAGCGGGGCCGGCCTTGGCTCGATCGTTTTCCGCCGCTGATCTCGATGCTGCCCGAATCCCCGCGGCCGCCCTGCCCGATCAGCTGGGAGGAACAAGACCGGCTGTTCCAGCGGCTGCCTGGTCACCTGCAGCGCATGGCGCTCTTCGCGGTCAACTCTGGCCTGCGCGACAGCAACGTGTGCGGCCTGCAGTGGTCGTGGGAAGTGTTCGTGTCCGAAGTGGGCCGCAGCGTGTTCGTCATCCCGCCCGAGGCATTCAAGTCCAAGCGCCCGCACGTGGTGATCCTCAACGATGCCGCCTGGTCGATCGTGCAATCGCACCGCAAGCTGCACTACGAGTACGTGTTCCCCTTTCGCGGCAAGCCGATCCGCACGATGAACAACACCGCCTGGCAGCGCGTCCGAAGGGAAGTCGGATTAACTCAAGTGCGGGTTCATGATCTGCGCCACACCTACGGGGCTCGGCTGCGCGCGGCCGGCGTGCATGCCGAGGATCGCGCAGCATTGCTCGGTCACGCGATCCACTCGATGCCAGGACACTACGCCAGCGCGGACATCGGACGCCTCATCGAATTAGCCAACCGCGTGCTGGACCGGATCGGCACCCAGACGATTCTGCGGGTGGCCAACGGCTGAAGCTGTGGACAAAGGGTCCCGCAAGGGTCCCGCAGCGCCCAGAAGGACTTGGTTTTGACGTACCAAGTCCTTGATACTTGGCGCGCCCGGCAGGATTTGAACCCACGACCCCCTGGTTCGTAGCCAGGTACTCTATCCAACTGAGCTACGGGCGCGCGAGGGGCGAATTGTAGCAAAGCTTGGGGCGGCGGCCAACGAACACCACGCGGCCGGCCCTTGCGGGGACGCCCGGGATGGGCGCTGCGGACGGGGTACCATACTCCCCACCACATGAGCGCCCCGCCGTCCCCGCTCCCCGACGCCTACAGCGACCCCCGCCTGCGCGAGATAGCCGAACAGGCGCTCTCCCGCACGAGCGGTGCGCCGTTCATCTCCGGCAACGCGGTCCGCATCCTGCGCGACTCGACAGAGAACTTCCCCGCATGGCTCGACGCAATTGCCACGGCACGCCGGTTCATCCTGTTCGAGAACTACATCGTCGGCAAGGACGAGGTCGGGCGCATGTTCGTGGCCGCGATGGCCGCCAAGGCTCGCGAGGGCGTGCACGTGCGGCTGTTGTGCGACTGGCTGGGCACGCCCTTCGCCGGCGAGCTATTCGAGCCACTGCTTCGCGCAGGTGGCGAGGTGCGGTCCTACAACCCGCCCCGGCTGGACAGCCCGCTGGGCTGGGTTAGCCGCGATCACCGCAAGATGATCGCGGTGGACGGCGACGTCGCGTTCGTCACCGGCCTGTGCGCCGCGAGGCGCTGGAACGGAGATGCGTCGCGGCGCATCCCCCCTTGGCGCGACACGGGGGTAGAGGTGCGCGGCCCGGCTGTGGCCGAGATCGAGCGCGCTTTCAAGCAGGTGTGGGACGCAACCGGCGCACCGCTGCCGGAAGACGAATTGACGCCCACGGATGCGGCCGCTCCGGCCGGCGACATATCGGTCATGGTGCTGGCGAGCGAGC
The DNA here is from genome assembly GCA_035542375.1 of Steroidobacteraceae bacterium. Lineage (GTDB taxonomy): Bacteria > Pseudomonadota > Gammaproteobacteria > Steroidobacterales > Steroidobacteraceae > 13-2-20CM-66-19. The sequence continues at coordinate 19,890 of DATKLO010000039.1, forward strand.
CGGTGCGCTCCGGCGTGTACCGGCTGGATCAGTTCATCGCCACAGTCGCGCGGCACACGCTGTGGCTGACCGACGCCTACTACGTGGGCACGCCGCCCTATGTCGAAGCGTTGCGTGCGGCCGCCGGGGACGGGGTGGACGTGCGCCTGCTGGTCCCCGGCACGAGTGATCTCCCCATTACCCAAGCGTTCTCGCGCGCCGGCTACCGCCCGTTGCTGGAAGCGGGCGTGCGCGTGTTCGAGTGGAACGGGAGCATGCTGCACGCGAAGACCGCGGTGGCCGACTGTCGCTGGTCGCGCGTGGGCTCGTCCAACCTGAACATCTCGAGCTGGCTGGCCAACTACGAGCTTGATCTCGCGATATACGACGAGGCCTTCGGCCACGAGATGGAGCAGATGTATCTGCGCGACCTCGAGCAGTCTACCGAGATCGTGCTCGCAGCTCGCAACCGGGTGCGGCCGGTTCGCAATGCTCGGGCGTCGGCTCACCTCAGGCCGGTTCGCGGAAGCGCCAGCCGCGCGGCCGCCAGCGCGTTGCGCATCGGAAACACCGTCGGCGCGGCGCTGAGCAATCGGCGAGTGCTGGGGGCATCTGAGGCCGGCCTGACCGCCCGCGCCGGGGCGATTCTCCTAGTGCTCGCGGTCGCGTTCGTCATGTGGCCGGAGGTGGTCGCCATCCCGGCAGGTTTGCTTGCCGCGTGGGTGGGCATCGCCTTCCTGATCCGGGCCTGGAAGCTGCGCAGGACGGCGCTCGACACCGGCGATGTGCAGGACGATGACACGCTATAGCGAGTGCTGGTGGCGCCACTCCCAAGGCGGCGTCGGGTGCCGATCGCGCCACAGGCCCAGCCGCCGTTCCCGCGCCGCCTGTTCGGCTTGGAGGAACAGCTTGCGATCCGCCGGTGAGAGCTCGTCGAGGTACTCGCGATACACCCAGGCCAGCCCGGCATCCACTTGCGCCAAATTGACGTCGATGTCGCCGACATACACCCGCCCGACCTGCCGGCCGTAGTGATCGTGTTTGTTCCAATCGACCTCGACTTGCTTCTGGTACACCAGCCGCGTAAGGTTGGTCTTGGACACCATCCCGTAACGCTGGCTCTTCTCCGGGGCATCGATGCCCTGCAGCCGGATGTCATGGCGCTTGCGGTCCGCCGTGCGCACGATGATGGTATCGCCATCGGGCACGGCGATGCAGCGCCCGACGAGGGTGCCGCCGGCAACCGCGGCGGGAGCCAGCCCGAGCATCACGAAAAGGCTGAACGCACGCCGGGCTGCCCAGCGAAAACCCTGGACCGGATTGGGATTCCGATGTGCGGTGAGCGGTGTGCTATAGTTCATCGCCGAGCAGCATACCCGCGGTTAAGTCATGCGGCGAATTGCCGATAAGCATCACGGCGAGCTGTGCGACAAAGCAGGATAGTTTGAAGTAGCAAACAGCGGAGAGATGCCCGAGAGGCCACCGGCGCCGCAAGGCGCCGAAACAAAGACAGGCGGGCGCCTTGGCGCCCCCTGCGGCCTCCCAGATTGACCGCAGATGTAAAGCGAAGTAGCGTAGTCCCAGTTCCACACAGCGGAGAGATGCCCGAGAGGCCGAAGGGGGCGCCCTGCTAAGGCGTTATGCGGGCTTAAACCTGCATCGAGGGTTCGAATCCCTCTCTCTCCGCCAGCCCATCCGCATAAACAAAGACTTAGCATTCAACTGGCGGGCTAACTACGTCTCAACCTACGTCCCAGCCGCCCTGCGGTGCCTCGAAGATATCGCGGCCGACTGGTAGTGGGTCCAAGTCTGCGCCGAAAAGTAGTTCCTTTTCCTGACCGGCACCACCTGCCACACCCCCCCAACGCGCGCCCCGTCGCGGTCGCATTGCGTCGTCCATTTTTTGCGCCAATAAGCGCTCCCGACCTTCGGGAATTGACGCACGTCAACGCGCAACAGGGTGCGCGAGCGTCCAATAGAGCGCACTGAACCAGAAGCGGACACAGCCGTCGGGTAGCAGCGCCAAGGGTCCTGCCACCGCGCTCGTCGTCGCCTCACTCCGCGCAAGGGGGACCACATGCCACAGGTCGCTGAGACGAGTTTGTTCTGGGCTCGC
>DATKLO010000040.1:0-3763 GCA_035542375.1 Steroidobacteraceae bacterium
GATCGAGTTCACCAGGAGGTTATCGAACACCTGGTGCACCCGGACACGGTCTCCCACGATGGCCGGCATGTCCGCCTGGATGTCGACCTTGATCCCACCCTTGGCCAGTTCCTCGGCGTGGGCCCCCACGACCTCGCCGACCACGCTGGTCAGATCGATGCGTGTGGGCTCATTGGCGATGCGGCCGACGCGGCTGATATCGAGCAGTTCTTCAATCAGCCGGGCCATCCGGCTGGACGCGCCCTGGATCCGCCGAACGTGGCTGATCAGGCTTTCCAACTGCCCGGATTCGGCATCCTGGGCCAGATAGCCGAGGAAACCCTGGATGGTGACCAGCGGCGATTTCAAATCGTGCGAGACGGTGTAGACAAGCTGCTCCATCTCGGCGCTTCTCTGTTCCAGCTCGGCGTTGGCCCGGCGCAGTCGTTCCTCGGCCTGTTTGCGTTCGGTGATGTCCTGGAACGTACCTATGACGAAGGATCGCTCGCCCTCCACGACCCGCGAGAGACCACGCACTTCGGTCCAAAGCCGTTTGCCGGTAGTGGTCGCGACCTCGCATTCCAGTTGGAAAGGCTCACCGACGTCCAGACAGCGTGCGATGGAGTCCCGCAGAATCGGCCTGTATTCCGGCAGGTAGAACTGAAGTCCTTCCAACAGGCCGGGCCGGTGATCCCGACATGCTTCGATGATCTCGTAGACTTCTTTGGTCCATTCGAGGTAATCGGTGTGCGGGTTGGCCCTCCAGCCACCCAGTCGAGCAATTCGCTGAGTCTCCTGCAGGAACAACTCGCTCCGTCGCAGGGCCTCCTCGGCCTGTTTCAGCCGGCTGATGTCGAGGTTGATGCCCGCCCAGCACACGATCTGGCCACGCTCATCGCGCACGGCCACGCCGCACGCCAGGATCGGGTGCCACTGTCCATCGGCGCCGCGGAAACGGTGCTCGCGATACCACGGTCCGCCGCTCTTGACGCACTCCTTCCAGGCTGCGACGGTGGCCTCGAGGTCGTCCGGGTGGAGCAGATCGCCCCAGCCGAATTCAGAGCACTGTTGCTGCGTGATGCCTAACAGCTTGAGGAACGACTCACTGGCGTAAGTGTTTCGGCCCTGGGCGTCGCAGACCCAGATGCCGTAGTCGATGGTTTCGCCGATGGCCCGGTAGAGCCGCTCGCTGGCGCGTAGCTGTTCCTCGGCCTGCTTGCGTTCGCTGATATCGAAGTTCACGCCTAGAAATCGCAGTGCCCGTCCCCTGACCCCTGAGTCTTGCTTGCCGTCCCCGCCTTCAAAAGCAAACTGCCCCTTCCCTGCCAGCCAACGCTCCTGGCCCTCGGCGCGCACGACGCGGAACTCAGCATCGAGCTTACCGGTTTCGAGCGCCTTCTCCCATTGCGAACGCAGCATACCCACGTCGTCGGGATGGACATACCGGAAGAACGCTTCCGGGCCGCCCTCCACATCCCCCGGCTTGAGTCCCAGGAGCTCATACTCAACCGCATTCCATCGCCCCTCGCCGGTCAGAAGCTCAACCTCGAAAGTCCCGATCGAAGCCGCCTGGAGCACCAATTGCAGACGCTCCTCGCTTTCTCGCAGGACCTTCTCGGTTCGGGCCCGCTCGATGATGTCCGCCGCATGGCGGGCGAGCAGGTCCAACAGCCGAAGCGATCGGTCATCCGGTCGATGGGGCTTCCTGTAATGAGTGGAGAACATGCCGAGTGGCTTGCCCGACCGGCTCATGAGGGGTGTCGATTGCACGGCCCGCACGCCCGCTTTGCGCTGCATCTCCAGAGCGGCAGTGCCGGCGAAGATCTCGCTTTGCTCGAGGTCCTCGACGATGACGCGCTCTTCTCGCTCGAGCGCCGTGCCGCAAGTCCCCTGACCCTTGGAAACGTCCTCCCAAAAGTCAATCCACCACTTCGGGAAACCGCGCTGGGCCGCGATCCTGAGGATGCCGGACTCAGGGTCGAGGAGCTGGATGTTGCCGAAGTCAGCGCCGGAAATGGCGATCGCCGCGTCAACGATCTCGGCAAGTACCGGCTCCAGGTTCCCTTCGTGCAGGAAAAGCGTCCCGAGCTGGTGCAGCCTGGTCATGGCGTCCAGGTCCGCCGCGAGGCGCCGTTCGCTCATGCGCAGCGCCGCCTCTGCTCCGGTGTACTCAATCAGGTCGGCCGCTTGCCGCACCAGAAGGTCGATCCGCCAGAGAGCGTGCTCGTCGGGGCAGTGCGGAACGCCCCATTGGGTCGTGAGGATGCCCAATAGCTCGCCTGTGCGGCTTCTCATCGGCGTGGACTGCACGGCCCGCACGCCGGCCTCGCGCAGCACCGCCAGCGACGGCGTCCCGGCGAACAGAGGGCTTTTCTCCACGTCCGGGACGACCACCCGTTCTCCGCGCTTCGTCGCCTCTCCGCATACCGAGGCCCGACTCTCCGCCGACGCAAAGAAGTCCAGGAACGGCTGCCGGTGGCCGTGATGGGCCACGATTCTCAGCGAATCACCTTCCAGCAGTTGCAGTGTGCCCCGCTCGGCCCCCACGATGGCGACCGCCGCGTCCATCACTTCCTGCAACAGCGGCTGGAGCCCGCCCGCCTCCAGAAGCTTCCCGCTCAGAGCGTGCATTCGGGTGAGGGCCGCCAGGTCCGCCGCCAGCCGGGTCTCGGCCTGCTTGTGCGCGGTGATGTCCACGCTGACGCCAACCATGCGGCGGGGGCGGCCATCGGAGCCGGGCAGGACTTCTCCGCGTGCGTGCAACACGCGGACCGTGCCGTCGGGACGAATGATGCGGAACTCTTGATCGTAAGGCGAAGTGCTCGCCAGCGCTTTCTGAACGGCTGCATCGAACGCGGCGCGGTCTTCGGGGTGAACACGCTGCAAAAAGGCATCGAGACGGGGCGGGGCCTGGCCCGGCTGCTCACCCAGTTGCCGATAGGTTTGCTCCGACCACAGCAGGGTGCCCGATTCGAGGTCCCATTCCCAACTGCCGACATCGGCGATCTGCTGGGCGCGGTTGAGCCGCGCCTCGCTTTCGCGGAGTGCTCGCTCGGCGCGCTTCCGCTCGGTGATGTCGCGCACGAAGACCGCGAACTGCCCGCCGTCCCGCTGGAGATGGAGCGCGGTGATGTCGACGTCGATGATCGAGCCGTCTTTGCGCCGGTGGCGCGACTCGAAGCGATCGTGCCCCCCGCCTTCCAGGATTCTTCGGGTACGCGCGGCGATCTCTTCCGGGGATTCAACCGCCTCCAGCGTGGCGAACGGCATGCCCAGCATTTCCTCGCGGCTGTAGCCGGACATGCGGCAGTAGGCGTCGTTGACCTCGACGATCTTTCCTTCGAGGTTATGCAGCCACACGCCATCAGAGGTGGCGTTGAACATGGCGCGGTAGCGCTCCTCGCTCCGGCGCAGGGACTCCTCCAGCGATATTTCCCACACGCGGGACTCGCGAACAGAGGTGATCGCCGCAAGGAGCATGTAAACGCCGCCGAGATATTGAGTGGCACGGCCCGTCCAGCCCAGGAGGCTGCCGGCGGAAGTCTGGATCAAGACGCCGAACAGCCCGATCGCCAGCAGCCCCAGGGCGAGGGCGTACCAGTACACGAACGTCGAAGAGGATCTGCGGTGGGTCACGCGCAGCAGGACGGCGGTGACCAGGAACACGGCGATGGCCGCACCCAGCACGAACTGCCGCAGGGGCGTGCCTCCCTGGCCCTGCACAAAAAACACGGGGGTCCAGCGCGCCAGGGTGAAAATCGCGACCAGACCCAGGGTGCACAGG
>DATKLO010000041.1:0-17421 GCA_035542375.1 Steroidobacteraceae bacterium
GCTGCGTGACGCCCGCGATCGCGACCTCTATCTGAGCTTCGTCAATTTTTCCTTCTTCGGCGAGGAAGGTGATGTGTTCGGCAACGTGCTGGCGGTGTTGATGGGGCTCGCCACGCCCCCGGCGACGCGCCGCACACTCGATGCGCTCATGCGGGCGAAGGTGCACGACCCCTTCCCAGTGCGGTCGGTGACGCATCCCATCCGGCGGAGCAGCCGGCTGTGGCGGGCCTACATGGCACGCCACCGGCAGAACTACCTCTGGCAGTACCACAATGGTGGCATCTGGCCCATGCTCGGCGGCTTCTGGGTCATGGCGTTGGCGGCTTCGGGACGTCGCGCGGCGGCCCGGCGGGACCTGATCGCCGTGGCTCGCGCCTGCGCCTTGCGCAACTGGTCGTTTACGGAGTGGCTGCACGGCCGGACGTTCGCGGCCCGCGGCATGCCCGGTCAATCCTGGAACGCCGCCGCCTTCCTGCTGGCCGAGCATGCGCTGGCCACCGGCAGGAATCCTTTCGCGCTCTAGCTCAGTCCGGCGGATTGTTGGCTTTCAGGAAGGCGACCGAGGTCTGCAGCATCTGCAGGCGGGTCTCGCTGCGCGACAGCCAGTGGTCTTCCTTCTTAAGGGTGATGAATTCGACCCTCTTGTTGGCGTCCCGCAGCGCCTTCTGCATCACTTCGCTCTGTTCGTAAGCCACTACGGTGTCATCGCGCCCGTGGATCAGCATGACGGGTACGTCGACCTTGTCGATGTGCTTGATGGGCGAGATCTGATCCAGCACCGGATCGTCATATCCGGTAATCCCCATGAAGCGGTTCCAGAAGCGGCGCGCCGAATGCTCACCCCAGGCATCGCGGTCGTTGACCCATTTGAGCATCCGCCGCAGGTCCGAAATGCCGGCGACGGACACGGCACAGCGATACACGCCCGGGTCCAGCGTCACACCCGCGAGAGCCGCATAGCCGACGTAGCTGGCACCCACGATGCACACCCTGGCCGGATCGATGATTCCCTCCCTGGCCAGATAGCGCACGCCATCTGACAGGTCGGTCTGCATCTTGCGGCCCCATTCGCCGAAGCCGGCGGCCTCCATCTCCTCGGAGACCGTCGAGCCGCGGAAATTCGGTTTCAGCACGGCATAACCCTGCGAAGCGAGCGCCTGCGCCCACCAGTCGAAATCCTTGTAATCCCGCGCGGCCGGACCACCGTGGGGCATCACGATCAGGGGCAGGTTCTTCGGCGCGCGACCGGCCGGAAGAGTCAGATAAGCAGGGATCTTCAGACCATCGGCCGCCGCGTAGCTGATGGGGCGAACTTCGAAGGTCTGCTTCAGTCCTTCATAGACATCGCCCAGGGGCATCAGGCGGGCGGTGTTCATGTTGATGAGCTGATAGCTGTAGCCGTGCTGGGGTCCTTCGATCAGCACGACGAACTGCATCAGGTCGCGCGAGTGCGACACGAGCCGCACCCGCTCTCCCGGGAAGGCGTCGACCACCGCTGCCCAGCGGGATCGCATGGCGGGATCGAAGAACACGTACTGCGAGTCGTCTCCATGGGTCATGCCGCCGATCATGCGGTTGGTCTCATCCTCGAGGCGCACCGAGAGCTTCTCGCTATCCGGCATGACGCCGCCGAGTTGACCATCGGCAAGCGACACCAGCTTCCAGACCCGATGGCCGTTGTCGGTCATCGATATCATGACGGCATCCTCGCCGGGGCCGAATCCTATCAAGGAAGGGATGTCGATTCCCTCGTGGATCGCCACGGAGCGTTCCAGGCGCCCACCCCTGCGAGTGCGCAGTTCCCACTGCTGGTTGTGTTCGATGTACGACTCCTCGGCGACGACCTCGCCGCCGGCATCGACGAGCCAGCCACGCGTCCAATCGCCGCCGGTGCGCACCAGAGTCTGCTTGTCCTTGGTGAGATTGACCTTGAACAGCGCCAGTTCGGTCCTGTCCAGGACGACGATGCCGGGAATGTAGAGCACCGTGTCGGGCCCCAGGTGACGCACCATGATGTCACCGGCAACGACGTTCATGGTGTTGTCCTTCTGCTCGAGCTGCGGATAGGTCCGGATCTTGTGGCTGTCCAGGTCGTAGACGCCCAGCAGAGTCCATTCGGTGCGCATGCCAACCAGGCCGAGCGGCATGTCGGTCTTCGAGGTGATGATCATCAGATGGCGGTCGTCCGCCCACTGCAGGCGGCGCAGTTTCACCTCACCCAGCGGGGCGCCGCCGATCAGCTTGCCATCCGGCAGCGAAACGACGGCCAGGAAGCGCGCATCGTTGGTCTGCTTCACGAATGCGAGCTTGCTGGCGTCCGCCGACAGGGCCATTTCCTCCAGCCCGGGCAGTCGGCCGTAGATTTCCAGCGGTACCGCACGGACCGTGGTCATTCCGGTCGCGCACGCGAGCAGCGCGAGCAGCCACGCTGCCCGCTTCGACAGGCTCAGTTCCCCCATGAAACTCCACTCCCTTTTATATGGTTATGTGGCGACGGGGTGTCGGCCAAGCATCCTGACACAAGAATAAAGTAGACTTCGCGCCATGCACAACCCGGACCGTCGCCTGCCGTTTCAGGGTCTGCTGAATGCGCGGGACCTGGGGGGCTATCCAACTGTTGACGGCGCCCGCACGCGCTGGCGATCGGTGCTGCGTTCGGACGATCTGGCCCAATTGACTCCGGACGGCTTCCGGGAGCTGTGCGATTACGGTATCGGCACGGTCCTCGATCTGCGCTGGCTGGAGGAGATTGCCCTCAATCCCAGCCCGCTGACCGCCGTCGGTACGGCGATCCGCTACCGGCACGTTTCCCTCCTGACCCGTACTGCAGCCGAATGGCGCGAAATAAGTAAAGGCTCCCAAAAGGAATTCTGGAAGTGCGTGGTGCTCGAGCGGGCGCAGCCGCAGTTGCGTGAGGTGCTGGAGGCGATCGCCACGGCAGCAGAGGGTCCGCTGTTGTTTCACTGCGTCGCCGGCAAGGACCGTACGGGCCTGGTTGCCGCACTGCTGCTCACTCTCGCCGACGTCGAGCCCGAGGCGATCGCACAGGACTACGCTGCGAGCACCCGCCTGCTGAGCGATGCCTATCTGCAGCGCTACGCCGACGTCGATCCGGCCGACGTGCTGGAAAACGTCCGCTGCCCGGAAGCGGGCGTGCATAACATGCTGGGTTTCCTGAGGAGCCAGGGAGGTATCCGCGCGTATCTGCGGGACATAGGTCTCGGTCGCGCCACCATCCAGCGACTGCGAGCGAGGCTGCGCGACTGATGTTGAACGTTCTGGTGACCGGGGCGACCGGCGGCATTGGCCTGGAAACGGCCAAGGGGCTGGCGCGTGCCGGCCATGCGGTGTTCATCCATGGTCGCGACCCCGGGAAGGGTGCGGACGCGGTGGCCACGATCCAGGCGCTCGGACCCGGCGCCGTTCGCTATTTCAACGCCGATTTCGCCTCGCTTGCCCAGGTCCGGCAACTGGCAGCACAAGTGCTCGAAGCCGTGCCGCATCTGGACGTCCTCATCAACAACGCCGGCGGTGCCAACTTCACCCGCTCGGTCACGGCGGATGGCTACGAGATGACCTTCGCCGTGAATCACCTGGCGCCCTTCCTGCTGACCAATCTGCTCCTGGACAGACTGCGTCAATCGGCTCCGGCGCGGATCGTCAACGTCGCCTCGCGGGCCCATCGCGGGCAGGCGCTCGATTTCGACGATCTGATGAGCAGCCGGAGTTACAGCGTAATGCGTGCCTACGCGCGCTCCAAGCTCGCCAACATCCTGTTCACCCGGACACTGGCGCGCCGGCTTGCCGGCACGGGTGTGACGGCCAACAGCCTGCATCCCGGACTGGTCGCCACCGGAATCGGCCAACGTCACGCGCTGGCGCGCTTCGTCTGGCGAATGATCGTGTACATCCGCGGCGGTATCCCTGTCGAGGAGGGTGCCCGGACCAGTCTGTACCTCGCTACCTCTGCCGAGGTGGAGGGAGCTTCGGGCGGTTATTACAGCAAGTGTCAACCGGCCGAGATCCAGACGTCGGCCGAAGCGGTGAGTGAGGCAGTCGGCGAGCGGCTGTGGCGCGTGAGCGCCGAACTCGTGGGACTGTAGATGTACTTCACCCTGAAGGCCCTGGCGCGAGCGTTCATCCTGCCGCCGGGTGCGCCGTTGCTGCTCGCTGTCGCAGGCGCCTACCTGGTGTGGCGCAGGCGGCGGGCGGGTTGGCCACTGCTCGTGCTGGGACTGGCTTCTCTCTGGCTGCTGTCCACGCCCATCGTGGCGGACGGCCTTTCACGCCTGGCGGAGCGTTACCCGCCGTTCGATGCCAGCCGGCCGGGTGATGCACAGGCGATCGTCATCCTGGGCGGGGGTGGGCAGCGCAACTTCGCTCCGGAATACGGTGGCCCGGTGGCGGAAGAGATTCTCCTGGAGCGTCTGACGTATGGAGCCTATCTGTCGCATCGGACCGGCCTTCCGGTTCTGGTCAGTGGTGCACCGGCCGAGGCGCGTGTGATGCAGGCGACGCTGTCGCGCAATCTGGGTGTGGAGCCGCGATGGATCGAGGGCAACTCCCGTGATACCTACCAGAACGCCCGCTTCAGCGAACGCCTGCTGCGTGAAGCCGGCATCACGCGCATCATTCTTGTCACGAGCAGTACGCACGAGTGGCGTGCTACCCAGGAATTCCGGGCCGTGGGGCTCCAGGTCACGCCCGCACCCGCAGGTGTCCTCTCCGAGCGGGAGACCGGAGTCTTCCGCTTCGTGCCCGGCACGGCGGCGCTCGGTCGCTCAACCGCCGCGCTCTACGAATTGATCGGCGAACCGGCGCGGCGCATCCAGGCGGCCCTGGGAGTGCGCGAACGGTTCGATCCGGGCCTCAGGCACGGCGCGTTCTGATACTCTTTCCCCCGGGAATCGCCTCGCCACGGAAGGGCGGCTGCCATGCAGCGCGTATTCAAGGGACTGACACGTCTTCGCGGCGTCATCACCCTCATCTGGACCGACGCCGATGGTTTCGTCAGGCTGCGACTCGCCGGGGTCGTTGCCCTCGTCATGGCGGCTTCTGCCGTCACCGCGTTGGGACCCGTTGCGCTCAAACTCGTTGTGGATGCTTTCGCTTCCGGCGGTCGCGGGACTTCCGTGTCCCTCCTCGTTTTTCTCTATGTACTCACCCAGTGGTTCGCGCGCATCGTCGGAGAGATCCGTGGCCTTCTATATGCGCGCGCCGAACGACGCATGTCCCGCATGCTGGGCGAGCGCTTGTTCTCCCACGTCATGCAGCTGCCATTGCGCTTTCATCTCGGACGTCGTACCGGGGCCATTGGCCAGACACTGGAATACGGGGTGCTCGGATACCAGCTGGTGTTGCACACCCTCGTCTTTTCTCTTCTGCCGGTCGGGACGGAACTGGGGACCATCGTCGCCGTACTGGCGCGTATGGATGAACCCATGTTCCTGCTTCTGTTCGTTGCTGCGCTGGTCGCCTATGCAGGTGCATTCGCCAGTGCTGCAATGACCGTCGGCCCGTCGGCGCACGCAGCTGCCGCAGCGCAAATCGATGCCCACGCCGTCATGACGGACAGTCTGCTGAACTATGAGACGGTGAAGTACTTCGCCGCGGAGAACGTGGTTCAGGCGCGAGCCGCGCTCGCGCTGGCTGCTGCCGAGACGGGCTGGGTGGCGTATTACAGGCGATTCGCTCTGAATGGTCTCGCCGTGGCCGCGATCTTCTCTGCTTTTCTCGCGGTGACTCTGCTGCGCGCGGCTCACGAAGTGCAGGCCGGTCTGATGACGGTCGGCACATTCGTGCTCATCAGCTCGTACATGCTTCAGGTCGTTCGACCCGTCGAGCTGTTCGGATACGCGTTGCAGAGCCTCTCGCAGGGCGTGGCGTTCCTGGAGGAGGCTTTAGCGCTGCTGCGTGAACCTCCCGAACCCGCTTTCCGACCGTCTTCTGTGCGCCCGTCGGTTCGGCCTACTGATAGCGGGTCCGTCGTGAGCGGGTCCGTCGTGAGCGGGTCCACTGGCAGAAGGTCCGCTGGCGACGGACTTGCCGACAACGGACCCGCGGTCGGTGCTACCGTGGACTTCCAGGACGTCCGCCTGGCCTATCGGCCCGGTCATCCGGTCTTGAAGGGCGTGACGTTTTCGATGCAGGCTGGAAGTACCGTGGCACTCGTCGGCAGCAGCGGCGCGGGCAAGTCGTCCATCGTCAGGTTGATGGTCAGACTGCTGGAGCCCGATGGCGGCCGGATACTGCTGGATGGGGTTCCGCTGGGAGAATACGCACTGTCCGCGTTGCGCCGACAGGTCGCCATCGTGCCGCAGGACTCGATGTTGTTTGACGAGAGCATCGCCGGCAACATCGGTTTTGGCGACCCGGGCTGCAGCCAGGACGACATCCAGGGGGCCGCGCGCCTCGCACAGCTGCATGACTTCGTCATGAGCCTGCCGCAGGGTTACGAGACACGCGTAGGGGAGCGCGGCGTGAGGCTCTCGGGTGGTGAGAGACAGCGAGTGTCCATTGCGCGCGCCGCCCTGAGAAAACCACGTGTCTACGTATTCGACGAAGCAACTTCCTCGCTTGACAGTGTCACCGAGGGTGAGATCGTCCGAAACCTGAGAGAGATCGCGCGACTCGGCACCACGCTGGTGATCGCGCACCGGTTGTCCACTGTTGTCCATGCCGACGAGATCCTGGTACTGGAAAAGGGAGTGATCGTCGAGCGCGGCACGCATGTCAGTCTGCTGGAAAGGAACGGGCGCTATGCCTCCCTGTGGAACGCTCAGCAGCGAAGCACGCAAGGATCTTCCTGAAGACAACAGGTTGATTTGAGGGTCCGCTCCCGTGTGGAACGCTCATCTGACAAGGAGAGATCACGGCCGTCCGGCCGGGAGAGCGGAATCAGCGCGCCGCAACGCCGACAGGTGATCCAGCCGACATCGCATGTCCGGGTGTTCCAGCGTGCTGTGTTGCCGGCATCCTGCCGCATCGGGTGATCCCTGCTCCTGGCAGGGTGCCAGCGCCAACACGGGGTGCTCGAGTTGCTCGTGCTGGCGCCGTTCCCTGGCTGCGCAGTTCCATTGCGCTGCCTGCGAGGCTAGCAGGAGAGGTCCGCAATGCAAGCTGGCATTTGGTGGTGCTTCGCATCATAACTTCGCGAGGTGATCCGGACGCATGCAGGTCGCGGAATTTCCTGGAGTTATCGGCGGAGCGGGCGCGCGCGGATGCAAAGTGTCGGCAGAGTGTCAAAGCATTGTAAGTTTGATTATTGGGCTTGCGCCGCGCTCGTTCCCTCGCGCTGCGCCTGTCGGGACGGGCGCAGCGTGTTCGCGTCGCTCTCAGCTGCCGAGACGCTCGACCCATGCCTCGCAGAGCCTGACGGCTTCCGCCGGCGCGAAGCTCTCGGGATCCAGACACCACTCCAGCCACAGTCCGTCGATCATCGCGGTGAGGCCGATCGCCGCCAGGCGCAGGTTGAAACGCAGCTCGCCGGTTTCCCGCTCGAGATCGGCAAGCATGCCGCGCAGCAGGTCCACGTAGCCGTGGTACGTCTCGCTCTGCACGCGCTGGATGTCCTTGGAGTGCCGAAACAGACCCCAGAAGACCACCCACACGGCGAGGACTTCACTGTCGAGGTTGGGTGGCGAGAACGAAGCGTTGAGGAAGGCGCGCAACCGCTCGCGAGGTGCGGGCGGCGCATTGGCGACCGCCGCGCGCAGGCCACCGACCAGCTCGCTGTTGAAATACCGGTAGGCTTCGGCCACCAGCGCATCCTTCGTGGGGAAGTGATGGTTGATCAGGCCGATGGACACCTTGGCCTGCGCGCTGATGCGACGGATCGACAGGCCGTCGTGGCCGTAGCGTTTCAGACACTCGATGGTGGCGACGATCAGCGCCTGGCGGCGCGCATCGGGCAGCTTGCGCTCGAAGCGCGGTTCACCGGTCTTTCTTCTGCTGCGCTTCAATCAGGCTGCCCGCTTGAGACGCCCCCGTCTGAAGTCGGCGAGTATCTCACGCGCCGCGTTGTGACCGGGGGCTCCGGTGACGCCGCCACCCGGGTGTGTGCCGGCGCCACACATGTACAGGCCGGGCAGGGGCCCGCGGTAGTTGCCATGGCCCAGCATCGGTCGCGCGGAGAACATCTGATCCAGTTGCAGCGCACCGTGCATGATATCTCCCCCCACCAGTCCGAAGGTGCGCTCCAGGTCCAGCGGACTCATGATCTGCCGCCCGAGCACCGCTGCCCGGAAGTTGGGCGCATGGTCGTTGACCGTGTCGATCATCAGGTCGGCAACCCGTTCGCGGTGCAGGTCCCAGGAATCGCCGTTGGGCAGCTGCGGGGCGACGTGCTGGCAGAACAGGCTGGCGACGTGCTGTCCCGGGGGAGCCAGGCTGTCATCGAGCGTCGAGGGGATCAGCACCTCCACGATCGGCTTGCGCGACCAGCCGTGCTGGCGCGCATCGAAATAGGCCTGCTCCATGTACTTCAGCGTCGGAGCCAGGATGATCCCCGCCGTGTGGTGGGGGGCGCGCGTCTTGCCGGGCAGACAGGTGAAATCGGGCAGCTCCGACAGCGCCACGTTCATGCGGAAGGTGCCCGAGCCGCAGCGGTAGTTGCTGATCCGCTCCCGGAATTGGGCGGGCAGCGCCGCCGCATCGATCAGGTTGAGGTACAGCAGCCGGGGGTTCAGGTTGGAGATCACGGCAGCGGCGCGGATCGACTCCCCCGAGGCGGTGATCGCGCCCACGGCGCGGCCCTTCTCCACGATGACTTCCCGTACCGGGCAGTCAACCCGGATGACGACTCCACGTTCCGCGGCAGCCCTGGCCATGGCCTGACTGATGGCTCCCATGCCCCCGATCGCATGTCCCCAGGCGCCTTTCTTGCCGTTGACCTCGCCAAACACGTGATGCAACAGGCCGTACGCCGAACCCGGTGTGTAGGGACTGGCGTAGTTGCCCACGACACCGTCGAATCCGTACACGGCCTTGATGGGATCGCTCTCGAACCAGGCGTCCAGGTAGTCGCCCGCCGAGGTGGAGAACAGGCTGAGCAGGTCGCGGCGCTGGCTCATGTCCAGCCTGCGCAGGCGATCGCCGAAGCGGCCGGCGCGGATCAGCTCGGGCAGCGCGGCAACCCAGTTGCCGCAGACGACGTTCGGCGGTGTTTCCAGCACCATCTCGCGCAGCAGATCGGCGATGAGATCCAGACGCTCGCCGTACGGGATGATGCGATCCGCATCCTTGCGCGAGAAGCGCGCGACTTCATCGCGCGTCAGGTTGTTGCCGGTCTTCAGGTATCCGCCGTCGGCGGTGGGCAGGAAATTCAGCACCTCGCGCTCCACGACGCGCAGGCCGTGACGCGGCAGATCCAGATCGCGGATGACCTTGGGATTCAGCAGCGAGACGGTGTAGGCCGCCACCGAGTTGCGGAAGCCCGGATGGAATTCCTCGGTGACCGCCGCACCGCCGATGACCGGGCGGCGCTCGAGCACGATGACCTTCAGGCCACCCGCGGCGAGATAGGCGGCGCAGACCAGGCCATTGTGGCCACCACCGATGATCAGTGCATCGCACTGAGCGGATGAAGCGGACATGATCGTCTCCCCGAGGGCGCGCGGCGCGCGCCCCGTGCGGCTCCCCTGGCCGGTTTAAGCGACGTGCTGCGGAGCGAGCTGCGGCGTGAAGTGGGTGGTCTGTGCGGCCGCTTGCGTCGGATTGCGCCGTTCGCTCCAACCCCTTGGAGGCGCTCGATGCAGGCGCGTCTCGGGAATCAACGCGCGCATGTGCCGGCCGAAGCTGCGCAGGCAGACTTCACTTTCGCTCAGCGGACCCACGGTGTACCCGCTGGTCCCCATGCCGGACTGCACGCGCTCGATGAGCGCCTTGTCCTCCAGACTGACGCGCCGGTTGATGCGCCAGTTCAGGTAGCGCGTCACTTTCATTTCGCGCCGGCTGTCCGCATGTACATAAGCAATCTCACGGACCAGTGTTTCCGTGGGCGAGACCGGCAGGAACTGCATGAAATCGATCTGATCCGGATAGATGTCGAACGCCACGTTGGGCCAGAGCTTGAAGTAGGTCCACAGACGTTGCCGGTTCTCCGGCAGGTGTTCCACGCGAGGCAACAGCTTCTGGTACAGACGCTCGGACCAGTTGTTGGACGGCACATCGCGCAGCGCGCCCCACATCTTGTCGATCCAGGGCTTGGCCTCGATGCCGTAGCCGCGACCGAACAGGCGTGTCAGTCCCGGGTGCGCCACCGTGATGTGCAGGCCATCGGAGTAGTTGTCCGCCACGTTCTTCCAGTTCACGTGGCGGGTGCGGAAGGTCACGCGCCCCTGGGGCACCAGTTCCTCCATCCGGTAGGCCTCGAGCTCGTGCGCGTAGGGCGAGGCCATCTCGCGCACTGACGGCAGGCCCGGCTCGAAGCGCACGAAAATGAAGCCGAGGTAGATCTCCTGCTCCAGGGCCACCAGCCCATGCTTGGACTGGTCGAGGCCCTTGAAGGCTTCGCGCTGCGGAATGCTCAGCAGCCGGCCGTCCAGTCCATAGCTCCAGGCATGGTAGGGGCAGGTGATGCGCCGGCCGCAGTGACCCTTGGAGCCATCCAGCAGGCGCGCGGCGCGATGGCGGCACGCATTGTGGAAGCTGCGGATCTGGCCGTCCTCGCCGCGCAGGCTGATGACCGACTCGCCCATGAACTCGAACGAGTGGTAGTCACCGGCGTTGGGCACGTCGCTCTGGTGGCACACGAGGTGCCACGCCTGGCGGAAGATCGCCTGCTTCTCGAGCTCGAAGAATTCGGGGTCGTGGTAGATCCAGGCCGGCAGGCTGTAGGCGTCTTCATCCATCGCGGCTTCTCCGTTCAGGGTGCGGCTGGACCGGGGGGTGTGCTATTGAACGATCGTACAACAAGCGCCCGGCCCGGGCAATGACTCATGGCACGAACCCATGGGGCGGACGCGGCTGGGCAGACCCTTGGCGAGCCCCGGGTACAGGTGGCATCCATTGTAGTCGCCCCGGGGCTCAGCCCGCCGGCGGGGAGGGGATCCCCCTAGTCGCTCGGGGCAGGGCTGGAAATGCCCTGTTCTTCACCCGTTTGGGCGGTTCGGGCTGGCCCTTGGGCCTGGTGCGTACGCCTGAAAGCGATGACCTTGTCGTAGGACTGATCCATGGCTTCGCGTACGGCGCAGTCCAGTGAGTCGGGAGCATCCGACTCCCGCTGGGCATTCTCCAGCGTCTCCATGAAGACGCTGCAATGCCGCAGGGACCGCGCGAACCAGTCGAGGAAGGCGAGGAATCGCCGGGTCAGTCGGGCCGATCCAGGGCCGTGCAGCAGATCCGGATCGGTGAGTATTGCAATCCAAACTAGCGCTTCAATACGCAGCTGACGGACCGAGGGCTCGCCCTCGGTCGGTTCCTTGTCCTTCACGACTCCCTCCTGCTGTCCCGATCGCCCTTGTTCCATTCCCTGCTGCCGCGGACGCTGGCGCCCAGCGCCATCATTTCCCTGCTGGCGCCGGACCGCCATGCCCTGAGGCGCCCAGACGCCCGCCCGCCCGGCGGTGTCAGCGGCCGCTGATCACCCAGTCGTCATCCACGGGGCTCACCTGCAGAGAATCTTCCTGGGACGCATAGAGGATCAACGATTGCGGACGGTCTGCATCGAAGATCCCTGTGAGACGCTGCGCAGCCGCTGTCCCCTCGACGCGGATCTGCGCGTGGTTGTAACGGTTGAACTCTCCTGCAACCTCGCTGAGCGTCGCGTCGTAGAAGATCAGACGGCGTTGACGCCACGCGAGCACATTCGCCGCAGACTCCGTGCTCTTTGAAACGCGGCCACGGCTCACCTGGGCCTTTTCGCCAGCCGTGACGCTGAAGGAGTTAGCAGCAACCCCACGGCCCGGGATTGAACTCAAATTCGCTGGAGGGGGTGCGGAGAGCGGCTCGATGGACTCTCTGGCGAGCGGAGTCACTTGAACCGTCCCTTCCACTACCGCGACTTCCGTTCTCCCTTCACGTTGGCGCACGTTGAATTGCGTGCCAACGGCGATGACTTTGGCGTCGTTCGCTCGAACGACGAAGGGTCTCTTCGCGTCGTGTTCGACCATGAAGAGGACTTCGCCGCGGACGAGGTGAACGTTGCGTACCTTCTCATTGAATTCAAGCTCGATGCGCGAGTCGGTATTGAGCACGACGAAGGAGCCGTCATCCAGCTTGCACGTGCGCTGCTCACCGACCCCCGTCGACACCGATTGCGGTCCAGAGATGTTGACAAACACGGACAGGCCCACCGCTCCAATCAGCACGGCGATCCAAAGGGTCGTGACCACCTTCTGCCAAAGTACGTTGGGCCAGATGCGACTGACAGCGTGCAGCTCCTGACGCCTGATTAGACGGACTGCGGCAGCCTGCTTGCCCTCATCTTCCAGCAAACGTTTGACATCGACCAGGCCTCTGGGATCGACGTGACCCAGCCGACGGTTGACCTCGCACGTTTCCAGAAAGATCCGCATGTGCGACGGAGAGCGCCTCACCCAGGCCAGAAAGCCTTGAACGAGCGCAGCGGTGTCGGGGTAGCGGTCGCCGAAGTCCGGCTCGTCGTCGGTGAGCAGGAGCAGGAATTCAGCCGCTTCGAGGCCGATCCGGGCTTCCTCGGATTCATCATCGCCGGCATGCTGGTGTGAACGCATGGAGAAGACCTCGCTTCCTACTGGTCCTCGCTGACGTTGAACTCGATCCGGACCTCGTTCAGCGCCTTCATGATGTACTTCTTGACGGTGTGCACCGTGATCCCCAGCTCCAGGGCGATCTCCTTGTAAGTCCGCCCATCCCGGTAGTGCAGCAGTACGGAGGCCTGACACAGCGCCGGCAACTTCGATAACGCGCGATCGAGCTGCGCCTGGGCCAGCGCGGACGTGCAATCGTCTTCCACCCACAAGCGGTTGGATCTCTCGGCATGCGCGTCCAGTTCAGCGGCGCTGCTGGACACGCGGTGCTTCGGCTCGCGACCCGCTCGCCGGTTGTTCGAGTGCAGGACGTTCCAGGCGACCCGGAACAGGTAGCGTTGCGCATCACGAAGCTCCGCGGTCGGCCGGCTGTTGATGAGATTGAGAAACATCTCCTGCATGAGGTCATCCACCGCCTGTGTACGCGGTGCGTTCACCTCGAAGAAGCGCCGCAGCTCCGCCCTGTAGCGCTCGTAAGCCTGCTCCAGCGTTTCGCGCGATCTGCGTGAATCCGGCGCACTCGACCTTGCTGACACCCACCCGCCTTCCGGCCGCTGCCGGTCGATACGAGATAAGACGAGGGGATATGCGGATCGGGTACGGCCGCCGCCAGAAAAGTTTGTGGGCAGTTCGTACCCAAATGCCCCGTCTCGGGCGTCTTACGCGCCAGGACGACCGTGCCCAGGGAATGGAGCGCTGACAGAACAGAACACTGAACAGACGACAACGGGGGTCGACATGAACTGCATGTCTCGCGCAGCGCTGGCTGCACTGGCGCTCTGCGCTACATCCATGGTTGCAGGGGCGCAGGAGACCGGCGGTGTTCCAGCGGCGCACAGGATCGATTTCCACATCGCGCGGGAGACGGTCGGCCAGGCCCTGAATGAAGTGGGCCAGCAGAGTGGCCTCTCCATCGTCGTCGCTCCGGCAGTGCCAAAGTCCCTCATGACTTCAGCAGTGTCGGGACGGTACACCCCCGAAGAGGTTCTTCGTCAGCTGCTGGCACCCGTGGGTCTGCAGGCGCAATTCCTGGACAACGGCACGGTCGTGGTGCGATTCGCGGGGGCCGTTGGCGATGATGTCAAGCGCGAAACTGACAGCCGTCAACTTGAAGAGGTGGTCGTCACCGGATCGCTGATCCGCGGCATCGCCCCGGCCGGCCCGATGCTCAAGGTATACACACGCGAGGAAATCGAAGAGGCAGGCGCCGGCTCACTTGCGCAATTCACGCGCGTGATGCCGGAAAACTTCGCTGACACCGATCCGGTGTCCAACAATTACTCGAATGCGCATTTTGGTGTCAACGGCCAGGCCAGCCTGAACAATGCCTACAACGGCACGGCCTTCAACCTCCATGGGCTGGGAGCGGGTTCTACACTCACCCTGCTGGATGGACACCGACTGCCGGCAGCAGGAGCAGACGGTTCATTCACTGACGTCTCACTGCTGCCGCTGGCAGTGATCGATCGCGTGGAAGTTCTCAACAGCGGGGCATCCGCGATTTACGGCTCGGATGCGGTTGGCGGGGTTGTCAATATCATCACCCGGCAAGACTTCGAGGGCGCGGAAAGCCGGCTGCGCTACGGCACCTCGACTTCCGGGGGCGCCGCGAGCTTTACCGGGTCGCAGCTGGCGGGTACCCGCTGGGACAGCGGCAATCTCTATGCGAATTACGAGTACACCTGGAACGGTGGCCTGGACGCGAACCAGCGCGACTACATCGCCAGCCTCGGCGGACCGTACACATTGCTTCCCCGCGATCATCGCAGCAGCGGATTCCTGGCCGGCAGGCAGGAACTGGGGAATGAGACGACGCTATCTGGCCGCGCGCTCTACAGCGACCGCTGGTCATTTGCCGCGCAGTCGGTGCAGAGCGCGGCGTTGGATGCCTCGAATTCCATTGACGCGGGCGTCGAGCAGTCTGGGGGCACCCTCTCCATCGAACATCCGCTGGGTGCGGCGGGGCGAGTGAGTCTGACCGGCAGCTATGCGAAATTGAAGCAGACGAATCGGACCGATAGCGCCTACTCGTTCGGCCTGATGGAGCAGATTGCCGGGTCAACGGTCACCCGGTCCAGCTCTGTCGATGCCCTCGCGGATGGCGAGATCGCTCACCTGCGCGGTGGTGCCGTGAAGGGCGCGGTCGGCGCCAGCTACCGGTCCGAGGCGCTAGGCCAGTCCGGAGTCATCAACGGTGAACCGCTGACAGCTCTTCCATCGCTGCAACGGCGCGTGGCGAGTGCCTATACCGAAGTATTCGTGCCGCTTTTCGGCCCAGCCAACGCAAGGAACTACCTGCGTCGACTGGAGCTGTCGATCGCCGCGCGCTACGACCACTACAGCGATTTTGGTTCGACGGTCAATCCCGAGTTGGGACTGGCCTGGTCACCTTCCAGTGCGATGGATCTGCACGGCACCTTCGGGCGCTCGTATCGCGCGCCGACCCTGTTCGCGCTGGGATCTGCTGTCTCCGCCAGCACCTACCTCGCGCCCAATCCAGCCGCTCCGGGGGGTCTGACGGACCTGCTGACGATTGGCGGGGGCAATCCGGGTCTGGGACCGGAGCGAGCCACGACATACAGCGGTGGCATCGTGTTGCATCCACAACCTGTCCCGAACCTCTCCCTGTCGCTCGACTACTTCAACATCGTGTACCGATCCCAGGTAGCCACGCCACCCGAGGCCACATTGTCCGGTCTGTTTTCCGACCCGGTGCTGGCTCCCTTCCTGAATCTGCACCCGGATCCGGCGCAGGTTGCCGCCTACTTCAACAGTCCCAACTTCGGTGGCGATGCGGCCGGCCTGGGGCCGGGTGGCGTGGCAGCGACTTTTGACGGCCGCTACGCGAACATCGCGCTGAGCCGGCAGTCCGGCGTGAATCTGGGGGCAGGCTATGAGTGGCCTGTGGCCCTGGGAGTCATGTCAGCGACCCTGAATCTCAATCGGATGCTGTATTTCGACTTGCGCACGACCACCGCGGCTCCACCGCTCGCTCTGCTGGATACGTTCGGCGAGCCAGTGAGGACGCGGGGGCGCGCGGCCCTCGCCTGGAGGCAGGGCGGCCTGAGCGCGGCGCTGTCCGCGAACTACACCGGCGGCTATCGCAATACCCTGTTCGTCCCGGATCAGTCCATCGACCAGTGGGTGACCTGCGATCTGCACCTGGGCTATGCGATCAACGCAGGTGCAGGGATCGTCCCACTTCGCGATGTCACGGTCGCTCTGACTGTCACCAACCTGACGGATCGCAGACCGCCATTCGCCGAGATTCCGGTCCTGCCGGGACAGAACTTCATCCCGTTCGATCCCACCAACTCCTCCCCCGTGGGCCGTCTCGTGGCACTGACGCTGACCAGGAGATGGTAGGCGGCCGCCTGCTGTTGAACGACCCAACTCGGAGAGCAAGATGAGGTTTACGATTGCCGCGATCTGTGTTACTTATATGTTGTGCTCTGGACAGAGTACACCCGCGGAGGAAAAGGAACTTCACATGCGCAGCGACCGCTTCTCGTATCTGGAAGACATCCTCGCCGGGCGCACCCAAACCTGGATTCAGGCCCAGAACGAACGCACGGCCGCCGCTCTGGAGCAGGATCCGCGATTCCAGACCTACTATCGGCAGCTGCTGTCGAGCGTGGACGCGCATGGGGCGCTGGGAAATGCGGATTCAGTCTGGACGCTGTCCGGGAGCTGGGTATACCAGGTCTGGAGCGATTCGGAGCGCCACCCCAAGGGTATCTGGCGGCGGACGACGTTGCGGTCGCTGCTGGCTGCCAGGCCGCGGTGGCAGATCCTTCTGGACCTGGATCACCTTTCCGAGAGTGACGGGCGACCCTGGATATTGCGTTTCGTCCAGTTCGCGCCCAACGGCCATCGATGCATGCTGGGACTCTCGGATGGTGGTTCGATGACGCTGCAATGGCGCGAGTTCGACGTCGAGGCCCGTGAATTTCCGGACGATGGATTCAGACTCCCGAAGGCGCTGGGGGCGAACGTGGCCTGGTGGAGCAATGACTCGCTGCTCGTGGCAACCGACACCGGAGCCGGATCCATTGCCGACACCGGCTTTCCCATGGTCGTCAGGAAGTGGGATCGCAAGCGATCCGTGGATACCGCTCCGATCATTCTGAAGGGGCGACATGACGGTCCGTCACTCGTGGGGGTCTGGTCCCAGGACGACTCAGCTGCCACTGGCAAATCTGCCACTGGCAAATCCAGGCGTAACCGCACCGTCGTCATCAGCGGTTCGGATTACGACTGGTGGCAGTACAGCCCAGCCGGCAAGCTGCAACGGATGACCTTGCCGCCCGTGAGTTCGCCTCCAGTGACGTTCGCCGGGCGGTACGTCTTCCGTGCGCCTTCGAACTCTGACTGGACCGTCGGCGATACCCATTGGGCGGCAGGCAGTCTGCTGTCGATTCCGGTCCAGGAGATCGGGCGCAAGAATCCGACCGTGGAGAAGGTATTCGAGCTGCTTGCGGGTGAGGTGCTGTTGGGCACTCCCGCGGTCGTCAAGGGCGGCATGGTCGCACTCACCACGAATGCCGGAAGCGTGTCAGCCCGGAGAGTCCGTCTGGTTCGCGGACACTGGGAGGCGGACCCCATCCCGCTACCGGCCGGGTTGATCCGCGAGACCATGTCAGATGCCGGTTATGGCAGCGACTTCGTGACTCTGGAGAACGATCTGTTGCCC
>DATKLO010000042.1:0-17773 GCA_035542375.1 Steroidobacteraceae bacterium
TGGAGGCGCAGAAGCCGCTCACGTACGAGCACGACGAGATGATGTTCATCATAGTGCACCAGACCTCCGAGCTGTGGATGCGGCTGATGCTCCACGAGCTGCGGGCGGTGCTCGACTGCGTGCGCCGCGATGATCTGGATCCCTCGTTCCGCATGCTCGCGCGCATCTCCCACGTGCAATCCCAACTCATTGCCACCTGGGAGGTACTCTCGACCCTGACTCCGTTCGACTACGCGACCTTCCGCAATGCCCTCGGGCGCTCCTCGGGATTCCAGTCGGTGCAGTACCGGGTGCTGGAGTTCTCCCTCGGCAACAAACACGCCCAGATGCTCGAGGTGCACAAGCGCGATCCGAAGGCGCACGAAACACTCGAGCGCGCGCTGGCGGCGCCTTCACTGTATGACGAGGTCCTGCGGCTGCTGAGCCGGCGCGGTTACGGCATTCCGGAGAACTACCTGACGCGGGATTTCCGTGAACCGTATGTCGCCAGCAAACAGGTGGCCGGCGCCTGGCTCGGCGTCTACCACAACGCCGCCAAGGACTGGGATTTGTACGAGCTGGCCGAGAAGCTCGTGGATCTGGATCAGAAGTTCCAGCTGTGGCGCTGCCATCATCTGAAGACGGTGGAGCGCATCATCGGCTACAAGCCCGGTACGGGCGGCACCGGCGGGGTGTCGTACCTGGCCAAGGCGCTCGAGCTGAAATTCTTTCCGGAGCTGTGGCAGATCCGCACGTCGATGTAGTCGGGTGGCGCGGCACCGACTCGACGCGGCGCCGACTAGGTGCGATGGCGAAGGGGGCGCCGCTGCGGGGGAGCGTCAGCGCCAGCGAGCGCAGGGGATGCCGAGCTGGCGTGCCTGGTGACGTGCGGCGGCCGATCCGTTGACCAGCAGCGGTTCCTCGACAAGGCGCAGATGCGCCAGATCACTCCCCGCATTCCCATAAGCAGCCGCGCGCAGGCCGGGATACCGGGCGCGGATCTCGGTCACGCAACGAGCCTTTTCCCCGGCCCGGCGATTGGCAGTGGTCAGGTGGCCATCCAGGTGATCGCCGTTCCAGCGCACTCCCGTGCAGACCGTTTCGTGAAATCCGAGCGCCGCGCCAATGGCCGGGACGTAGAGGTCAGTGCTGGCGCTCAGCAGGACGAGGCGCGCGCCCGCCCGCTTGTGCTCATCGAGGCGCGACAGCGCATCCTGGTGCATACCCTGCCGCAGGAGGCGGGGCACGAAGTGCGCATTCCACTCGTCAATCCGGGTCCGCGTGCTACCGCCGAGGCAGATGCGGATGACGGCCGATTTCACCTCGCCGCGGTCACCGCGGAGAGCGCCGGCGATGACGGGCAGCGGCAGGCGCAGCAGGGCGCCTGGCATTCTGCCCACAGACTCCCGGAGAAATCCCAGCGCGTAAGGTAATAGCGTGTCGCGCCTCGTGAGGGTTCCGTCGAGGTCGAAGACGGCCAGCCCGACTTCGGCCCGGGACACGGAAGCCCTCAGGCGGCGCGACCAGGCGCCGCCAGCTGGCGCAGCACGTACTGCAGGATTCCGCCGTGGCGGTAGTACTCACGTTCCTTGGGCGTGTCGATGCGCACCCGCGCCTTGAAGGTGATCGCCTTGCCATCCGGCGCTGTCGCCGTGACCGACACCTCCTGCGCGTCACCCTTGCTCAGGCCACTGATGTCGAACACCTCGTGGCCCGTGAGCCCAAGCGACTGCGCGTTCTGCCCCTGCAGGAACTGCAGGGGTACCACACCCATGCCGATCAGGTTGGAGCGATGGATGCGCTCGAAACTCTCGGCGATGACGGCCTTCACTCCCAGCAGCATCGTGCCCTTGGCCGCCCAGTCGCGTGAGGATCCCGTGCCGTACTCGCGTCCCGCGAGGATGATCAGCGGCGTACCCTCCTTCTTGTAGCGCATGGCTGCATCGTAGATCGAAGCCTGCTCGCCACTGGGCAGGTGAATGGTCACGCCACCTTCCACACCAGGCACCAGCAGATTGCGCAGCCGGATGTTGGCGAAGGTACCGCGCATCATCACCTCATGGTTGCCGCGTCGGGCGCCGTATGAGTTGAAGTCCGCCGGCTGCACACCCTGTTCGACCAGGTAGCGGGCCGCGGGACTGGACTTGGAGATGTTGCCGGCCGGGGAGATGTGATCGGTGGTGACCGAATCGCCCAGCACCGCCAGCGCGCGCGCGCTTCGGATGTCGGCCACGGCGCCCGGCGTCATGGTCATGCCATCGAAATACGGCGGATTCTTCACGTAGGTGGACTTCTGGTCCCAGGTGTAGCGCTTGCCGGCCGGCACCTGGATGCGCGCCCAGTTCTCATCCCCCGTGAACACCCCCGCATAGCTCTTCCGGAACATGTTGGAGTCGATGGAGCGCAGCAGGGCGGCCTGCACCTCCTGGTCGCTCGGCCAGATCTCGGCCAGCATGACCGGCTTGCCGCTCAGGTCGGTGCCTATCGGTTCGCGCGTCAGATCGATGTCGAGCGTGCCCGCCAGGGCGTAGGCCACCACCAGCGGCGGGGAGGCGAGGAAATTCATGCGCACCTCGGGGTGCACGCGCCCCTCGAAGTTGCGATTGCCGGACAGCACCGAGCAGGCCGTGATGTCGCCGGCCTTCACGCCGGCGGAGATCTCCGGCTTGAGCGGACCGGAGTTGCCGATGCAGGTGGTGCAGCCGTAACCGACCAGCTCGAATCCGAGCGCCGCCAGATCCCCGAGCACGCCGGCCTTGGTGAAGTAATCGGTGACCACGCGCGAGCCGGGGGCGAGGCTGGTCTTCACCCACGGCTTCGCCTTCAGGCCGCGTTCGCGCGCCTTGCGGGCCAACAGGCCCGCGCCGAGCATCACGGACGGGTTCGAAGTATTGGTGCAGCTCGTGATGGCCGCGATGAGTACCGCGCCATCCTTGAGCTCGAAGGTCTGTCCGTCGAGCGTCACGCTGGCGCTGCCCTTGGCAGCGGCGTTGCGCGTGGCGCGCTCTTCAGCGGCCTTCCTGCCGTTGGTCGCGTAGACCGTCCTGGCATTCTTCAGCGGCACGCGGTCCTGTGGCCGGCGCGGCCCGGCGAGGCTGGGCTCGACCTGGCCGAGATCCAGCTGCACGACGTCCGTGTAGTCAGCGGGCTTGTCCCCGTTGTTGCGCCACATGCCTTGCGCCTTGGCATAGGCGGCAACCAGGTCGATGCGCTCGCGCGGGCGTCCGGACAGTTCGAGATAGCGGATCGTCTCCTCATCGATCGGGAAGATGCCGCAGGTGCTGCCGTATTCCGGCGCCATGTTGGCGATCGTGGCGCGATCGGCCAGGGGGAGATTTGCCAGGCCATCGCCGAAGAACTCCACGAACTTGTCGACCACGCCCTTCTTGCGCAGCATCTCCGTGACCGTCAGCACCAGGTCGGTGGCAGTGGCCCCGGGCTGCAGCTTGCCCGTGAGGCGGAAGCCGATGACCTGCGGGATGAGCATGGTGACCGGCTGGCCCAGCATGGCGGCCTCGGCTTCGATGCCCCCGACACCCCAGCCAAGCACACCCAGACCGTTGATCATGGTCGTGTGCGAGTCGGTGCCCACGAGGGTATCCGGGTAGGCACGCGCCACGCCGTTGACCTCGCCGTCGAAGATCACTCGACCGAGGTACTCGAGGTTGACCTGGTGCACGATACCCGTGTTGGGCGGCACGACCTTGAAGTTGCGGAAGGCGGTCTGGCCCCAGCGCAGGAACGAGTAGCGTTCAGCGTTGCGCGAAAATTCGATCGCGGTGTTGGCAGCCAGCGAGCCGGGCTTGCCGTACTCGTCCACCTGCACGGAGTGGTCGATTACCAGCTCTGCCGGCGCCAGCGGGTTGACGCGCTCTGCATCTCCACCCAGGCGCACGATGGCATCACGCATCGCCGCGAGATCCACCACGCAGGGCACGCCGGTGAAGTCCTGCAGGATCACGCGCGAGGGCGTGAAGGCGATCTCGTGGGAGGGCGTCGCCGCAGGGTCCCATGAGAGTAGCGCGTCGATGTCGGCGCGCGTGACGTTGACGCCGTCTTCGAAGCGCAGCAGGTTTTCCAGGAGGATCTTCAGCGAGTACGGCAGGCGGGCCACTTTCTCGCGCGGCAGCGCGGCGAGATTCCAGTACTCGTACGAGCGGTCGCCCACTTTGAGCGTGGAGCGCGCCTTGAAGCTATTCGTCATGAGTCCTCCAGGATCAACCACCCACCATTATATCGGATCGCGGGTGCTAAGCGGCTGCCTGTCCTGCCACACGCGGCCACGTCGTTGCGATGACTCCGCCGCCCAGGCACCGGTCAGCTTCGTAGATGACAGCGTATTGCCCTGGTGTAACCGCACGCTGCGCATCGTCGAAGACGATTCGCGCGGTTCCATCGGGCAGAGGTTCACACAGGGCGCTCTGATCTTTCTGTCGGTAGCGCACTTTCACAAGACACCGGAACGGTTCGGTTCGCGGCTGGACCAGCCAATGGATCCGCTCCGTTGTGAGTGCTCCGCTCCTCAGAAGCGGATGATCGTGGCCCTGTGCCACGACAAGCGTGTTGCGCCTCCCATCTTTCGCGACCACGTACCAGGGCTGTTCGGGCCGGCCACGGCGTCCGCCGATCTGCAGACCTTCGCGTTGGCCCAGCGTATAGAACGCGAGTCCCTGGTGGGTCCCGAGGATCTCACCTTCGGCACTCTCGATGGGGCCCGACTGCGGGGCTAGGAAGCGTGACAGAAACTCGCGGAACGGGCGTTCGCCGATGAAGCAGATGCCCGTGCTGTCAGGCTTGTCGAACACGGGCAGGCCCGCGCGCCTGGCCCGCTCGCGCACTTCGCTCTTGAGCAGCTCGCCCAATGGCATGAGCGTCAGCGCCAGCTGCGAGAGATCGACCGCGTGCAGGAAGTAGCTCTGGTCTTTCGTCGGATCGCGTGCCTTGTGCAGCTCCACACCGTCTGCGGTGCGCAGCACCCTCGCGTAGTGGCCCGTGGCGAAGCAGGCGCCGCCGAGGCGTCGGACGTAATCCAGCGCCACACCGAACTTGATCTCGCGATTGCACAGGACATCGGGATTCGGCGTGCGGCCGGCGGCCTGTTCGTGCAGGAAATGCTCGAAGACCCGCTCACGGTACTCGGTTGCGAAACTGACACGATGCAGCGGGACGTCCAGCTCGCGCGCGACCGCCCGGGCGTCCTGGAAATCCTGCGCGGCCGTGCAGTAGGCATCATCGTCGTCCCAGTTGCTCATGAAGAGCCCCTGCACCTCGAAACCCTGTTCCTTCAGCAGGAGCGCCGTGACGGCCGAATCGACGCCGCCGGAGAGCCCGACGATGACTCGCGTGGCGGAAGTGCCCTGAGCCGGGACTGCGATACTCATGCAACGCTCACGGCCGCCATGGAGGCAGCGTTGGACAGGTCCAGATCCGCAACGGAGGCGAGCGGCAGGCTGTTCCCCTCGAGATAGTCCGCAACGCAACGCAGGACCAGGGGGCTGCGCAGTCGCGATCCGCGCTCCACGAGTTCGTCCCGCGTGAGCCAGTGGGTGCACACGATGCCGCGATCCAGCGGTTGGGTGGCGTCGTGATCGGACACCGAACCGTGAAACGCGAAGCGCATCGTGGTCAGTCCCGAGCGCGGATTGCGCCACAGGTACACACCGATCAGGGAAAGCGGCTCGAACACCCAGGCCGTCTCCTCGCGCACCTCGCGGATCACTGCTCCCAGCAGGGACTCACCGGGCTCGACGTGCCCGGCCGGCTGGTTGAACACCAGGCGCCGGTTGATGCGCTCTTCCACGACCAGGAAGCGCCCGTCGTTCTCGGTGATCGCGGCCACGGTGATGGCGGGCTTGCTGGCGGGCATGCCCCGAATTATAGCGAAGGGGTCGCGCCGGCACGGGGCCGGAGCTCAGGCAGCCGCCGCGCGGGATCCGGCAGCGGGACGCTCAGCCGCGGCGCGCGACCCGCAGCCCGTGATCGACCGCGCTGGCGTTCCAGACCGCGTCGAATTCCTGCAGGTAGAGGCGGGCGACCGGCGGATTGTTGATGTCCGAGATGCCGTCCCAGGTGTCGGCACGCATGCGGTAGACGATGGCCCGATCATCAGCGATCAGGTAGGCGGAGGCACGCTGGGGTGCCTGCGCGGCGACGTAACGGATGTCGATGCAGCTGGAGAGCCTGCGACCCATCGCCACGAAGCGGTTGCTCTCGCGCGTGACGCGCGTGGGCTCGCCCAGCAGCACGCGGACCTTGGAAAAACTGCGTGTCAGCACGAAATGCTTGACCACCTCGAGGAACGAGGACTGGTCGTACAGATCGGGTTCGAGATCGGGAGTGTAGATCGAGATCAGGCGGCGGGCGCTGGCGGCGATCTCATTGACGGCGGCGCGCACCTCGGCCACGGTCGTGAGCACGCTCAGGGTTTCCGAGCCCTGCCGGCCGGAGCCGCTCTTGCGATCCTGCTCCATGGATTCGGGCGCGTAGCGCGCGTTCGCGAGCTGCGCGAGAGTGCTGTTGGCGTCGAGATCCCCAGTGATATCCACGAGCGGCGCTGCTTGCTGCGTCTGTCCTGGAGACAGACTCGCTGGATCTTAGAGAGGGCGCCCCGGGTTGGGGTGCCAAGCCGGTCACGTTTTGACCGGCAACGCGACGCACCATAGGTGGATTTCGCGTGCTACGTCGCAGTTTTAGCCGCTAAATCTCACGCGCAAGCTGCGCTGCCAGACCCAGGTAAGCCTCCGGCCGCAGCGCCTGCAAACGGGTTTTTTCCTCCTCGGACAGCGGCAACGTGGCAATGAACGCACCAAGTGACTGTGCGTCTATCGCACGGCCACGGGTGAGGTCCTTGAGCCGCTCGTAGCCGCCGGGCGAGCCGGAGGCGCGCAGCACCGTCTGGATCGCCTCCGCCAGCACCTCCCAGGCGCCTTCGATGTCGGCGGCGATCCTCGCCGGGTCGGCGGCGACCTTGCCGAGTCCGCGACCGAGAGCCCGCCAGGCGATGAGCGTGTGCCCGAGCGCGACCCCCACGTTGCGCAGCACCGTGGAGTCGGTGAGGTCCCGCTGCCAGCGTGACACCGGTAGCTTCTCGGCGAAGTGGCGCAGCAGCGCGTTCGCCACGCCCAGGTTGCCCTCGGCGTTCTCGAAATCGATCGGGTTCACCTTGTGGGGCATCGTGGACGAGCCCACCTCGCCGGCGACCGCGCGCTGGCGCAGGTAGCCGAGCGAGATGTATCCCCACACATCGCGGCTCAAGTCCACCAGGATCACATTCGCTGCCGCCACCGCATCGCAGTACTCCGCGATCCAGTCGTGCGGTTCGATCTGCGTGGTGTAAGGATTGTTCTCGAGTCCCAGCGACTCGATGAACCGGGCGCTGATCGCGGGCCAGTCGGTGCCCGGCACCGCGGTCACGTGCGCGTTGAAGTTCCCCACTGCGCCGTTCCACTTGCCGAGTATGGTGACCTTCAGCCACCGCTGGCGCGCGCGCTGCAGGCGAGCGGTGAAATTGGCGAATTCCTTGCCCAGGGTGGTCGGGCTGGCCGGCTGCCCATGGGTGCGCGCGAGCATGGCGGTGTCCGCATAGCGCCGCGACAGTTCGGCGAGCTCCTGCACGCGAGCGTCGAGAGTCTCGAGCAGCACGGCCCGCGCGCTCTGCAGCAGGCGCGCGTAGCTGAGATTGTTGATGTCCTCGGAGGTGCAACCGAAGTGCACCAGCTCGAGGGCGGCCTCGGTTGCGCCCGCGGCCTGCAACTGCGCGCGCACGTAGTATTCCACCGCCTTCACGTCATGATTGATTCGATCTTCGATTTCCTTCACGGCCGCGGCCGCCGAGGCGTCGGGATTGGTCGCGAGCTGTTCGGCCCGCGCGCGCACCCGCGAGGAGATCGTTGCGGCAGGCAATTGCGGGACCGATTGCGTGAGGTGCAGGAACCACTGTGCCTCGATCCGGATGCGTTCACGGATCAGTCCGGCTTCGGACAGCAGCCCACGCAGCGGCTCGGTGGCCGCGCGGTAGCGGCCGTCGACGGGCGAGAGCGCCTCCACGGGAGGCAGGGCGTCACGGTGGGATGCCGTCATGCGTTACGGAAGGCTTCGAAGTGCTACGATTTACATGATAACCGGTTTCCCGCCGGGTATGGCTTTCCGGGCGCGCGAGTCGGCGCCCGCAGGATCGAGGCATGACCAATTCGTTCCGTATCGAACGCGACAGCATGGGTGAGCTGCAGGTGCCCGCGGACGCCCTCTGGGGCGCGCAGACGCAGCGTGCCGTCCAGAATTTTCCCATCAGCGGCCTGACGCTCCCCCGGACCTTCATCGCGGCATTGGGCCTGGTGAAGCAGGCGGCGGCCCGTGCCAACACCCGGCTGGAGTTGCTCGAAGCGCCGATTGCCGAGGCCATCGATGCCGCGGCCGCCGATGTCGCCGCCGGCCGTCACGATGCGCATTTTCCCATCGATATCTTCCAGACTGGTTCCGGCACCAGCACCAACATGAATGCGAACGAGGTGATCGCCTCGCTCGCTACGCGCCGCCTGGGCAAGCCGGTGCATCCGAACGACCATGTCAACATGGGGCAGAGCAGCAACGACTCGATCCCCACGGCGATCCACGTCAGTGCCAGCGTCAGCGTCAGGCGCGATCTGACACCGGCGCTCGCTCACCTGCGCGATGTGTTGCGCCAGAAGGAGCGCGAGGTAGGTCACATTGTCAAGACAGGCCGCACCCACCTCATGGATGCCATGCCGGTCACGCTGGGCCAGGAGCTCTCAGGCTGGCGCACGCAGATCGAACAGGGTCTGGAGCGGCTGGCGAGCGTGGAGCCGCGGCTGCACGCGCTCGCGCAGGGCGGCACCGCAGTGGGTACCGGCATCAATGCTCATCCGCAGTTCGGTCTGCGCTTCACGCAGGAGCTGGCCGATCTCACGGGCATTCCCTTCAGCAGCGGCCGCAATTTCTTCGAGGGTCTGTCCTCACAGGACACGGCCGTGGAGCTGTCGGGCCAGCTCAAGGTCATCGCGGTCGGCCTGATGAAGATCGCCAACGACCTGCGCTGGATGAACAGCGGGCCGCTGGCCGGGCTGGCCGAGATCGCGCTGCCGGCGCTGCAGCCGGGCAGCAGCATCATGCCCGGCAAGGTCAACCCGGTCATCCCCGAGGCGGTGGCCATGGTGGCCGCGCAGGTCATCGGTCACGACACCACGATCACGATCGCCGGGCAGTCCGGCAACTTCCAGCTCAACGTGATGCTGCCGGTGATCGCCTACAACCTGCTGGAGAGCATCCGCCTGCTCGCGAACGCCGCACGGGTACTGGCTGACAGCGCCATCGCCGGTTTCAAGGTGAACGAGGCACGCATCGCGGAGGCCCTCGACCGCAACCCCATCCTGGTTACGGCGCTCAATCCGGTCATCGGCTACGAGAAGGGCGCGGCGATCGCCAAGAAGGCCTACGCGGAGGGCAAGCCCGTCCTGGAGGTCGCTCAGAAGATGACCGACCTGTCGCGCGAGGAGCTCAAGCGCCTGCTGGATCCTGCCGAGCTGACGCGCGGCGGCATCAAGGGCGGCACCAGCGGCGGCGGTTGATCCGGCGGCATGCAGGACGCGGGCGCTGACAGCGAAGCAGGCGGGCGGCAACCGCGACCCATAGACTGGCGGTCGCGCATCAGCACGCGCCTCGCTCATACGCGTCCGCGCCACGAGCCCGAGAGCTGGCTGATTCCGGGCCTGGACCAACGCGCCAGCGGCCGCTACCGCAGTCTGTTTCCCTCGGACCCGATTCCCGCTGCCGTGCTCATCCCGCTGGTGGAACGCGAGCGGGAACTCACTGTGCTGCTCACACAGCGGGCCAGTCAGCTCAAGAATCACGCCGGCCAGATCAGCTTTCCGGGCGGACGCATCGAGCCGCAGGATGCCGGACCACGTGAGGCTGCGCTGCGCGAAGCACGCGAGGAAATCGGCCTGGAGGAGCAGCGGGTGTCGGTCGTGGGGTACCTGCCCGATCATGTGCTGGTGAGCGGTTTTCGGGTGACACCGGTCGTGGCCTTCGTGCAGCCGGGTTTCGAGCTGCTGCTGGATGCCCAGGAAGTGGCCGATACCTTCGAAGTGCCGCTCGCGCATCTGTTCGAGCCCGCCAATCACCGCTCGCGCCTGCGGCGCTTCGGCGCGAACCAGGAGGACATCGAGGTCTGGGACATCCCCTACCAGGGTCGCAACATCTGGGGCGCCACGGCCGGTATGCTGCTCAACCTCTACCGCCTCGTGGCCAGCCCGGATCCGCATACCGGTCCGAATACCGGTCCGAATACCGGCCCGGGCTCGGAGCCGGATACCGCTCCGCGCGGAACGCGCACCGATGACTGATCCGGGCAAAGCCCTGCAGGCGCTGCTGGAACTGATGGCGCGCCTGCGTGATCCGCAGTCCGGCTGTCCGTGGGATCGAGAGCAGACCTTCGCGACGATTGCTCCCTACACCCTGGAAGAGGCTTACGAGGTCGCAGACGCCATCGAGCGCGGCGAGCCCGGTCAGATCCGCGATGAGCTGGGCGATCTGCTCTTCCAGGTCGTCTTTCACGCGCGCATGGCGCAGGAGCGTGGCTGGTTCGATTTCGGCGATGTCGCGGTGTCCATACACGACAAGCTGGTACGGCGGCATCCGCATGTGTTTGCCGGCGCGAGCGTGGCCGGTTCCGCCGAGCAGAGCCTGCAATGGGAGGAGCTCAAGGCGCGCGAACGGGCCGGCACGCCCGATGAGAGCGCTCTGGCGCATATCCCGAAGGCGCTGCCGGCGCTGCTGCGCGCGGCCAAGATCGGCAAGCGCGCGGCCCGTGTTGGATTCGACTGGCAGGAGCCGGCCCAGGTGCGTGACAAGGTGCTGGAGGAGCTGGGCGAAGTGGACGAGGCGCTCGCCGAGCCGGGGGCGGCCCGCGCCGCCGAGGAACTCGGGGATCTGCTGTTCGCGCTGGCGAACTGGTCCTTGCATCTGGGGGTGGATCCGGAAGGGGCGCTGCGTGCGGCCAATGACAAGTTCGAACGGCGCTTCCGGCACATGGAAGAACTGGCCTCCCGCCAGGGCACGCCGCTCCAGTCGCTGTCCGCTGCCCAGTGGGATGAGTTGTGGCGCCAGGCCAAGCAGGCCTGAAGGTGCCGGCTCTGCAGAAGCGCATCCGCACTGGCTGGCTGGCGGCCGCGTGGCCGAATCGGCCGCGCCGGCGTCGGACCGGCAAACGGTGACGCCCGACCGGCAAACGATGACGCCCGATGGGGGCGTTCAGTCGGCATTCACCGGTGGGGCGTTAGCGTGCCGATGAAGAATTCTCAAGGGCTTGGCCGGCAACGGTCCGCAACCCGCGAATCGGATACTCTGTGTTCCGCAACCCCATGGCAGGCCCGCGCCCCACACTGATCGTCACCGTGTTCGCCACCGCCGTACTGGCTGCGTGGCACACTGGGCATGCCGTTGCGGGGGAGCAGGCACAACCTGTGCGCCCGATCGCACACTCGACTCCGGCGTTGTCGCTGGATCAGGCGATCAAGATGGCCGAGCAACGCTACCGGGCGCGCGTGGTGCGTGCGGAATCGCAGCAAAGCGAGGGCCGTACCATCTACGTATTGCGCCTGCTCAACGAATCCGGCCGTGTCTGGACGGTGCATGTGGATGCCGCCAGCGGCTCGGTGTTGTAGGAGTGTTTCGCCATGCGCGTGCTGGTCGTTGAAGATGAAGTCACCCTGCGCGACTCGCTGAAGGGACGACTCGCCGATGCGGGATTCACGGTGGATGTGGCGGCGGACGGCGAAGAGGGTTTGTTTGCCGCGCTCGAGTTTCCCCTCGACGTGGCAATCGTCGATCTCGGACTGCCCAAGCTCTCCGGGCTGGAACTCATCCGGCGGGTTCGCGCGCAGCGCAAGAGCTTTCCCATCCTGATCCTCACGGCGCGCGACCGGTGGCAGGACAAGGTCGAAGGCCTGCAGGCGGGCGCGGACGACTACGTGGCCAAGCCCTTTCATTTCGAGGAAGTCCTGGCGCGAGTGCAGGCGCTGCTGCGGCGTGCCGGTGGCTGGGCGAGCCCGGAGCTCACCTGCGGCCCGGTCACGCTCGATACGCGCGCGCAGACGGTGAAGGTCGATGGCGCTCCCGTTGAGCTGACCACGTTTGAGTACCGCATTCTCGAGCACCTGATGCTGCGTGCCGGCGAGGTGATCTCCAAGACCGAGCTCACCGAACGGCTCTACGACGAGGAGTCCGAGCGTGACAGCAACGTGATCGAGGTGCTGGTGGGCCGGCTGCGCCGCAAGCTCGATCCGCAGGAAACGATCCGGCCGATCGAAACGCTGCGCGGCCGCGGGTACCGTTTCGCGCTCGCGCGCTCACCCGGCACCTGACCCTCCCCACGTGCACTCGCTCAGCCGGCGACTGCTCGTTTCGGTGTCCGTGCCGCTCGCCCTGTTCTTCGGGGTGATGGTGGCGGTACTGGACACGAGTTTTCGCGCGCTGGCCGACCGCTCGCTGCAGGAACTGCTGGATGCGCAGATGGTGGCGCTGATAGCCGCCGCCGAACCGCAGCCGGGTGTGGGCTACGCGCCGCCGGTCAATGATTTGCCGTCCCGTCTGCGGACACCCGGCTCGGGTCTGTATGCGCAGATCCGCTCGGCGGGCGGCTTGTCGAGCTGGCGTTCGCCCTCGACCGCCGGAGCGCCCGTGGACTTCGGCCCGCCACTGGACCCTGGAGCGCGGCGACTGGCGTACACGACGCGCGGCAAAGAGAAGCTCGCCATCGCGAGCCGCGGAATCCAGTTCGAGGACGCCCAGGGCAGCTGGGAGCTCACTTTCAGTGTCGCCGCCAGCCTCGCCCCCTACGAACAGCAGCTATGGAGTTTCCGGCGCGAGCTGTTTGGCTGGTTCATCGGCCTCATGCTGCTGCTGCTGGTGACGCTGGCGGGCCTGTTGCGCTGGGTACTGGCGCCGGTGCGACGACTTGAGCGGGAGATTCACGACGTGGAGGAGGGGCGCAGCGACACCCTCGGCGGCGGTTATCCGCGTGAGCTCAGTGGCGTGGCCGGTAATCTCAACACACTGCTGGTCGGCGAGCGCAAGCGGGTGGCCCGCTACCGCGACACGCTCGGTAACCTCGCGCACAGCCTGAAAACACCGCTGGCCGTCATGCGCTCCGCGCTGGCCGGTGACAAACCCTCAGCGACGGTCCTCGGTCCGGAAATCGACCGGATGAGCGGCATCATCGAGCACCAGTTGAAACGTGCAGCCGCCTCCGGAGGCGCGTTGCTGGGACAGGCCCCCGTGGATGTGGCGCCGGTTGCCGCCGAGCTGCGCGTCGCTCTGCTGAAGGTCTATGGCAACAAGGATCTGTCCATCGAGATTGCTGTTGCGGGAGCCCAGTTCCTCGGCGACCGGGGCGATCTGACGGAGCTGCTGGGTAATCTGCTCGACAATGCCTGCAAGTGGTGCCGCCACCTCGTGCGGGTGACAGCGAGCACCGACGAGAGCGTGACCAGCCGTGAGCGGCTCAGTCTCGTGGTCGAAGACGATGGACCGGGAATCTCCACCGAGGACCGTGCGCGCATCGGACAGCGTGGCGTGCGTACCGATGAGTCAATTCCCGGTCACGGAATCGGCCTGTCGATGGTCCAGGAGACTGTCGAAATGTACGGCGGCACCCTGAACATCGACTCCTCGCCACTGGGCGGAGCGCGTTTCTCGCTGCGCCTGCCCGGACGCGGGCCTCAGTCCACCTTGAACTGAATGCCCTGCGCCAGGGGCAGCTCGCGGCTCCAGTTGATGGTGTTGGTCTGACGGCGCATGTAGGCCTTCCAGGCATCCGATCCGGATTCGCGGCCGCCGCCCGTCTCCTTCTCGCCGCCGAATGCGCCACCGATCTCCGCACCCGAGGTGCCGAGGTTGATGTTGGCGATGCCGCAGTCACTGCCGGCCGCGGACAGGAACAGCTCCGCATTCTGCAGGCGGTCGGTGAACAGGGCTGACGACAGTCCGTGAGCGGAAGCATTCTGCTGTTCGATGGCCTGCTCGAGCGAATCGACGGGACTCACGTACAGGATGGGCGCGAAAGTCTCGGTCTGCACGATCGGCCATTCGTTGCGAGCGCGGATGATCGTGGGCGCCACGAAGTGACCCGGCCCCGGGAGAACCTTGTCGCCACACAGCACTTCGCCGCCCGCCGCGCGGGCCTTGGCGATCGCGGTCCGATAGCGCTCAACGGCACCTGCATCGATCAGCGGGCCCATGAGTGTCGTGGGTTCCAGGGGATTGCCGATGCGAACCTGATCGTACGCGTGCACGAGCCGACGCTCGATCTCTGCCAGGCGCGAGGAGTGCACCAGCACGCGGCGGGTAGTCGTGCACCGCTGTCCGGCGGTGCCGACCGCGCCAAAGACGATGGCGGGAACCGCGAGATCGAGGTTGGCCGTCTCGTCCACGATAACCGCGTTGTTGCCACCGAGCTCCAGCAGGCTCTTGCCCATGCGCGCGGCGACGCGCTCGCCAACCTTGCGCCCAATCTCCGTCGAGCCCGTGAACGAGACGAGAGCAACGCGCCGGTCGTCGACGAAGCGGGTCGCGAGTTCCGTGCCGGTGTCGATGAAGATCTGGAACACGGCCGGCAGGGCGTTGGCCTGCATGACGCGGTTGCACATGTGCTGCACGGCGAGTGCCGTCAGCGGTGTCTTGGGCGAAGGCTTCCACACCGAGGCGTTGCCGCAGATCGCCGCAAGGCAGGCATTCCACGACCACACCGCCACGGGAAAGTTGAAAGCGGAGATGATTCCCACCACTCCCAGCGGATGCCACTGCTCGTACATGCGGTGCTGCGGCCGCTCGGAGTGCATGGTCAGTCCATAGAGCATGCGCGCCTGGCCGACGGCGAAGTCGGCGATGTCGATCATCTCCTGCACCTCGCCGATGCCCTCGGCGAGGATCTTGCCGTTCTCGAGCGAGACCAGCCGGCCGAGATCTTCCCGGTGCCGGCGCAGTTCCTCGCCCAGCAGACGCACCGCCTCGCCCCGCTTGGGCGCGGGTACCGCGCGCCATCTGGCGGCCGCATCCACGGCCGAACTCAGCACGTTTTCATAATCCGCCGCACTCGCCGGGCGCAGCTGCGCGATCAGCGTGCCGTCGGCAGGATTGCGCACGTTGACGAGCGTCCCTTCGCGGGACGTTGACCAGCCGTGCGAGCCGGACCAGGCACCAGGATTAGTGGCGTCCAGGCCCAGCCGGGTGAGGAGGGAGTTCAGATCGGGACTGCTCATCGGACTTGCACCTTCAAGGCAACTCGCCGGCGGACCGCACCACGATGGAGCCATACCGGGCGAGGGGTCGGTAACCGACGGATTATGCGGGACTTCACAGACTGCGAAAAAAGGGGGCGCATTCTCCTCCAGCGGCGCCCGCCGCGCCAGCGGGTGCCACCGGGGCCCTTCGGGGGGCTTTGCGGCGGCGGGCGCTTCCTGCAATCCCGCCTGTCCTCCTGGCCGATACGCCAGTGTGGTTGGGGACGTGGCAAGGGGGTGATAGCATCGAACAGATGCGTGCTCCCGAAACAACCTCCTGGCACAGCGCCGGCTGGCAGGCCAAGCCGGCCCAGCAACAGCCCACCTACGCCGACCCGCAGGCGCTGGCCCGGGTCGTGGCCGATCTGTCGCGGCTGCCCCCCATCGTCGTGTCCTGGGAGGTGGATGCCCTGCGCGAGCGCCTGGCGGCCGCCCAGCGCGGTCAGGCCTTCCTGCTCCAGGGCGGGGATTGCGCCGAGACCTTCGCCGATTGCGAATCCGACCAGATCGCCAAGAAGCTGAAGATCCTGCTGCAGATGAGCATCGTGCTGCTGCACGGCCTCAAGAAGCCCATCATCCGCGTCGGCCGCATGGCCGGGCAGTATGCGAAGCCCCGCTCTGCGGACGCGGAGACGCGCAACGGCGTGACGCTGCCCGCGTATCGCGGCGATCTGGTCAACCGTCCGGAATTTACTGCGGCGGCCCGGGCTGCCGATCCGGAATTGCTGCTGCGTGGCTACGAGCGCGCGGCGCTGACACTCAATTTCGTGCGCGCCCTGGTGGATGGCGGATTCGCCGACCTGCACCACCCGGAGTACTGGGACCTGGGCTTCGTCAAGCACGCACCGCTCAAGGACGCCTACCAGCGGATCGTCACCTCGATCGCCGATGCGCTGGATTTCTTCGAAGGCATCAGCGGTCAGTCGGTGCACGAGGCCCGCCTGGTCAGTTTCTATTCGAGCCACGAGGGACTGCACCTGCTGTACGAGCAGGCCCAGACGCGTTTCATTCCGCGGCAGAACCGCTGGTACAACCTGTCAACGCATTTCCCCTGGATCGGCATGCGCACCGCGCAGCTCGATGGTGCGCATGTGGAGTACTTCCGCGGCATCTCCAACCCCGTGGCCGTGAAGGTCGGATCGGCGATGGATGCCGCCTGGCTGCAGGGTCTGGTCACGACGCTCAATCCGCAGAACCAGCCGGGACGGCTGACCTTCATCCACCGCTTCGGCGCGAAGGACGTGGAGAGCGCGTTGCCGCGCGCCATCGAGGCGGTGAAGGCAACGGGCCACAACGTGCTGTGGGTCTGCGACCCCATGCACGGCAACACGGAAACCAGCACGGGCGGACTCAAGACGCGGCGCTTCGAGAACATCCTCAAGGAACTCGACCTGGCGTTCCGCATTCACGCAGAGATGGGCTCCTACCTGGGTGGCGTGCACATCGAACTAACAGGCGATGACGTTACCGAGTGCACCGGCGGTGCGCGCGGACTCACCGACGGTGATCTGCAGCGTGCCTACCGCTCGAGCGTGGATCCCCGTCTCAATCACGAGCAGGCGCTCGAGCTGGCGATGCTGATTGCCACGCGCAGCCAGAGCCGCCGCGCCGACAAACGTACGCAGGCCTAGATACGAATGAATCCGCAGCTGTCCATCAAAGCCCCTCCCAACAGTGCCTCGCACCAGCCCATCCTGTCGGAGGCGGCGCTCGAGTTCGTGGCATCCCTGGTGGAGCGCTTCGGGCCGCGCGTCTCGCAACTCCTGCAGGCCCGCGAGGACCGTCAGCGCCGCATCACCGCGGGAGAGATGCCGGACTTCCTGCCGGAGACGCGGGAGATCCGCGAATCCGACTGGCGGGTCGGGGCCATTCCCGATGACCTGAAGGACCGGCGCGTGGAGATCACCGGGCCCACGGACCGCAAGATGATCATCAATGCGCTGAACTCGGGCGCCAAGGTGTTCATGGCCGACTGCGAGGACTCCCTCGCACCCACCTGGGACAACCTGATCGGTGGCCAGGAGAACCTGCGCGATGCGGTCCGCCGCACCATCGAGCTGGTCAGCCCGGAAGGCAAGGTATACCGCCTGAACCGCGAGACCGCGGTGCTGATCGTGCGGCCGCGCGGCTGGCACCTGTACGAGAAACACATCTCGCTCGGCGGCCAGCCGGTTCCCGGGGCACTGGTGGACTTCGGCCTGTACCTGTTCCACAACGCGCGTGAACTGCTCGCGCGCGGCACGGGCCCTTATTTCTATCTGCCCAAGCTGGAGAGTCACCAGGAAGCGGCGCTGTGGGCGCGGGTGTTCGACTTCGCCGAGAAGCGGCTGGATCTGCCGCACGGCACCATCAAGTGCACAGTGCTCATCGAGACCATCCTCGCGGCGTTCGAGATGGATGAGATCCTGTACGAACTGAAGGACTACATCGTCGGACTCAACTGCGGCCGCTGGGACTACATTTTCAGCTTCATCAAGAAATTCGCCAACGATGCGAAC
>DATKLO010000043.1:0-2126 GCA_035542375.1 Steroidobacteraceae bacterium
TTCAACGACTATTTGGCTCATGAAGGATTGAGCCAGGTCCTCGAAACGCGGGCGGCTACCGGCCAGCAGCATAATTCCGGGCGGGAGATCTACAGCAAGTACTGCAAGACGGCGCTGAGCGGCCCTGGTGGGGCGCTCGCCTTCTTGGACACGCCCGTTGGGCTTCCCATCGAAATCGTGCCAGTAACCTCCGGCCCGGTGCGCGCCGGCGATGCCCTGACGGTGCGCGTGCTGGTCGACCAGTGCCCGGCGCAGGACGTTCAACTCATGGCCAGCCGTCAGGCGGATTCTCCCTCCGCACCGGCCACCTCGTCGATAGTCCGGACAGACAGCCAAGGGTACGCCACCATTGCGCTCGACAAGCCCGGAGCGTGGCGGCTGCACAGCATCGCGATGGCCCCACACAAAGAACTCGGCGTTGCCGATTGGGAGAGCCTGTGGGCCAGCCTGACCTTTAGGCTCTATTGAACGCGAGACGACTCAGTCGAAGGGCAAGGCCGGCCACGACTCCAGGAATTCGCGGGCGGCAGGATGCTCTGGCGAAGAGAAGAAGAGGTTGGTTTCGCGGTCCTCAACAATGGAGCCATCGTGAAGGACGGCGACTCTCGTGGCAATCCGCCGCACCGCCGTCAAGTCGTGGGAGATGAGCAACACGGCGCGGCATCCTTGCCGTGTCGTCGCATGCAAGACCGGGATCACCTCCGCCTGGCTGGGGGCGTCGAGCGCGGAGAGGGGCTCATCCAGGACCAGCACGCGCGGGTTGGTGGCTAGCGCTCGGGCGATGACCGCGCGCTGGCACTCTCCACCTGAAAGCTGGTGTGGCCGTCGATCCAGAACGGCCGGATCCAGGCCGACGGACCCGATCAGTTCACATACTCGCGAGTCCCGGCCGCCCCTGCTCCCGATGTCGAGTGCCTCCAGTGGTTCGCGCAGCGACTCCCGAATCGTCCGGTATGGCGTCAGCGATGCCGTGGAATGCTGCCACACCATTTGCACCAGGCCGCGCGTCTTTCGCACCTGAGGCCGGTACGGCGTGCCGTCAATCTCAATAGTTCCCGCGCCGGGAGTCTCAAGTCCGGCAAGACACCGGGCCAGGGTCGATTTTCCGGCTCCCGAACGGCCGATGATGGCCACCGTTTCGCCCGGAGCGATGTCCAGGTTCACGCCGTTCAGCACCGCCGGACCCTGTGAGGTGAAACGTTTGTGCAGACCTCGAATCGAGAGGCCAGGTTGCGCGCTCATCGTCCCACTTTCCGGGCGGCATCCACCAGCTCGCGGGCAGCAGACCCGCGATCCGCCAAGGTCTGCCACGGTCCTGCGGCGGCGACCGCACCCCGATCCAGCACGATTGCATCGCTGCACAGGACGCCTGCGGCGCGCATGTCATGAGTGATGAAAAGCAGAGACGCGCCGGTCCGCTGCAGCAGCGTATTCAAACCGGAGAGCACCTCGCCTTGCGTTATAGGGTCCAGGCC
This sequence comes from Steroidobacteraceae bacterium, assembly GCA_035542375.1. Classification (GTDB taxonomy): domain Bacteria; phylum Pseudomonadota; class Gammaproteobacteria; order Steroidobacterales; family Steroidobacteraceae; genus 13-2-20CM-66-19. The sequence goes on from DATKLO010000043.1 coordinate 1,476, forward strand.
GGTTGTCGGCTCATCGGCGATGAGCACTTGCGGCTCCAGAACCATCGCCATGGCGATGAGTACGCGCTGCCGCATGCCGCCGCTCAGTTCAAAAGGATACTTTCGCGCCGCCGCCGAGAGCCCGACCGCATTGATCGCCGTCGCTGCCGCCTGGTCCGTGCCGGACGTGCCCTGGTGCGCCGCCGCACGCCGCACATGCGTCTGGACGTTCATGCAGGGGTTGAGCGCCGAACCCGTGTTCTGAAACAGCCAAAACACTCCACGGCCGCGATGTTCGCGCATCGACCGGCCGTCCAGACGGAGCAGGTCAGTCCCGTTGAGCGACACGGAGCCGCCGACCGCAATCAACGGCGATGGCAGCAACCGCAGAATGGTGGCGGCGATGAGCGACTTACCCGCTCCGCTGCGGCCCACCAGCGCGCGGCGCTCACCATGGCCGAGCGCGAAGCTGATGTTACGAAGAAGCGCTGGTCCGTCCGGCCCCACCCTCACTGTCAGGTTGTCCACGACCAAGCGCTGCATCCTGAGCCTACCAATCCGAAATCCGCCGCAGGTCCAGCCGCTCTCGCAGTCCTTCGGCAACCAGATTGCATCCGAGCACGCTCACGATGAGCGCCAGCCCTGGCCCCAGGAGCAGGTAGGGAGCAGTCG
>DATKLO010000044.1:0-6348 GCA_035542375.1 Steroidobacteraceae bacterium
TCGAGGCGGCTCACTCCGGATCGACCCACTCCGGGTCGACCCACGCAGCGCCCGCTCCCGCGATCGGTCAGCAGGCCGCGCCCACGCCGACGCGCCGCAAGCTGTCGATGTTCGACCGCGCGCTGGTGGGGCCCGCCCTGCTGGACGCCATCCGCAAACTGGATCCACGCGTGCAGTGGCGCAACCCAGTCATGTTTGTCGTCTACGTCGGCAGCATCCTGACGACTGTGCTGTGGGCGCAGGCATTGACTGGCCAGGGCGAGGCGCCGGCCTGGTTCATCCTGAACGTCGCGCTGTGGCTGTGGTTCACCGTGCTGTTCGCCAACTTCGCCGAGGCGCTCGCCGAAGGTCGCAGCAAGGCCCAGGCGAACGCACTCCGCGGCCTCAAGCAAACCGTGCTGGCGAAGAAGCTGGCCAGTGCCACCGACCGCTCCCGGCATACCCGCGTGCGAGCCGATCAACTCCGCAAGGGCGACATCGTCGTGATCGAAGCGGGCGAGTACATCCCGGCCGACGGCGAAGTGATCGAAGGTGCGGCGTCCGTTGACGAGAGCGCCATCACCGGCGAGTCCGCACCCGTGATCCGCGAGTCCGGCGGCGACTTCGCGGGAGTGACCGGCGGCACCCGTGTGCTGTCGGACTGGATCGTCGTCCGCGTCACCGTCAACCCCGGGGAGACCTTCATCGATCGCATGATCGCCATGGTCGAGAACGCCAAGCGGCAGAAGACACCCAACGAGATCGCGCTGACCATCCTGCTGGTCGCGCTGACCCTGGTGTTCCTGTTCGCCACGGCCACGCTGCTGCCGTATTCGCTCTACAGTGTCGAAGTGGCCAAGCTCGGTGTCCCCATCACCATCACGGCACTGATCGCGCTGCTGGTTTGCCTGATCCCCACGACCATTGGCGGTCTGCTGTCCGCCATCGGTGTCGCCGGCATGAGCCGCATGATGCAGGCCAATGTCATTGCGACCTCCGGTCGTGCTGTCGAGGCGGCCGGCGATGTCGACGTGCTGCTGCTCGACAAGACCGGCACGATCACACTCGGCAACCGCCAGGCGGCGGCGTTCCTCCCGGCTTCCGGTGTCAGTGAAGAGGAGCTGGCCGATGCGTCGCAGCTTGCGTCGCTGGCCGACGAGACCCCTGAAGGCCGCAGCATCGTCGTACTCGCCAAGCAGCGCTTCAAACTGCGCGAGCGCGACCTGCGCTCGCTCGCCGCCACTTTCGTACCGTTCTCCGCACACACCCGGATGAGCGGCGTCAACATCGGTGACCGGCAGGTGCGCAAGGGGGCTGCCGACGCAATCCAGAAGCACGTCGAGGGCCTCGGACAGATCTTTCCGCGTGCCATCCTGACGACCGTGCAGGAAGTGGCACGGCGCGGCAGCACGCCACTGCTGGTCAGCGACGGCCCGCGGGTGCTGGGCGTCATCGAACTCAAGGACATCGTCAAGGGCGGCATCAAGGAGCGCTTTGGCGAACTGCGCCGCATGGGCATCAAGACCGTGATGATCACGGGCGACAACCCGCTCACCGCCGCCGCCATCGCCGCGGAAGCCGGTGTCGATGATTTCCTGGCGGAAGCCACGCCCGAGGCCAAACTCGGGCTGATCCGTTCGCATCAGGCGCAGGGCCGTCTCGTGGCCATGACCGGCGACGGCACCAACGATGCGCCGGCGCTGGCCCAGGCGGATGTCGCCGTCGCCATGAACACCGGTACCCAGGCCGCCAAGGAAGCCGGCAACATGGTGGACCTCGACTCCAACCCCACCAAGCTGATCGAGGTGGTCGAGACCGGCAAGCAGATGCTGATGACGCGCGGTTCGCTGACTACGTTCAGCATCGCCAACGACATCGCCAAGTACTTCGCCATCATCCCGGCGGCGTTCGCGTCGACCTATCCTCAGCTCAACGCGCTGAACATCATGGGTTTGGCGAGTCCGTTCTCGGCCATTCTTTCGGCGGTGATCTTCAACGCGCTCATCATCGTGTTCCTGATCCCGCTGGCCCTGAAGGGCGTGCGCTATCGCCCACTGGGGGCCGCGGTGCTCCTGCGCCGCAATCTGCTCGTTTACGGCCTGGGCGGCATCCTCATCCCCTTCGTCGGCATCAAGCTGATCGACCTGGGACTCGTGTTCACCCATCTGGTCTGAGCGCCCGACAAGCCAACAAGGACATCCGTCATGACTGCCCTGCTGCGACCGGCCCTCGTCCTGTTCCTCATCATGACCGTGCTCACCGGGCTGGTGTATCCGGCCGCGGTGACCGGGATCGCGCAACTGCTGTTCAACCACCAGGCCAACGGCAGCGTGGTCATGTCGGGCGGTCAGGCCGTGGGCTCCAGCGTGCTCGGCCAGAGCTTCTCCGACCCGAAGTACTTCTGGAGCCGACCCTCTGCGACCTCTCCCCAGCCTTACAACGGCCTCGCCTCCAGCGGTTCCAACCTCGGCCCCCTCAATCCGGCGTTGACCGATGCTGTGAAAGGCCGCATCGAGGCCTTGCGCGCAGCCGACCCCACCAACACGCAACCGGTTCCCGTGGACCTGGTCACCGCATCCGCCAGTGGACTGGATCCCGACATCAGCGTCGCGGCCGCTCTGTACCAGGTCGGCAGGGTCGCCCGCGCTCGCGGACTGGATCCGGCGGCAGTGCGGACCCTCATCACCGCCCACACCCGCGGCCGCCTCCTCGGCGTCATCGGCGAGCCGCGCCTCAACGTCCTGGAGCTGAATCTCGCCCTCGACGCGCTAAAATAGCGAATGATGGTCGAAGATCGGCCCGATCCGGACCAACTGCTGGCTCACGTTCAGGCCGAGGAGGCCCGCGCCAAGCGCGGGCGCCTGCGCATCTTTTTCGGTGCCTCCGCCGGCGTGGGCAAGACCTATGCGATGCTGGAGGCCGCCCGTTCCATGCGCACGGGCGGCACGGACGTCGTCATTGGCTACATCGAGCCTCACGGTCGTGTCGAGACCGAGCGGCTCATGGAAGGACTCGAGCGGCTTCCCCCGCTGCGCGTCGCCTATCGCGGCATCACCCGCCAGGAATTCGATCTCGATGCCGCTTTGGCTCGCCGGCCCGCCATCCTGCTCGTCGATGAGCTGGCTCACTCCAACCTGATCGGTGGCGTTCCGGAGCCCCGACATCCCAAACGCTGGCAGGACATCGAGGAACTTCTCGATGCCGGTATCAACGTCTGGACCACCGTCAACGTCCAGCACCTGGAAAGCCTCAACGACCTGGTCGCGCAGATCACCGGTGTCCGCCAGCGCGAGACCGTGCCCGACCGCGTGTTCGATGAAGCGGACGACATCGAGCTCATCGATCTGCCGCCGAACGATCTCCTGGAGCGGTTGCGCGCCGGCAAGGTATATGTCGCGGACGAGGTGGCGACCGCCGTAGAGCGATTCTTCCGGACTCCCAACCTGATGGCGCTGCGCGAGCTGGCACTGCGCCGCGTTGCCGATCGTGTGGAGGCCGCTGCACGCGCACTGCCGGCGGACCGCCGCCGCGGCAGACTTGCATCCGACCGTATCCTGGCCGCCGTCGGACCGGACGAGCAGGCCGAACAGATTGTCCGTGCCGCCAAGCGCCTGGCCGATGCGCTCGACGCGGACTGGACCGTGGTCTACGTCGAGACCCCGGCGCTGCTGCGACTGTCCGAAGCCGAACGCAATCGCCGCATCGATGTGCTGCGACTGGCGGAGTCGCTCGGTGCGGAGACCGTGACACTCGACGGACCCTCACCCGCCGCGACCCTGATCGAATACGCACGCACCCGCAATGCCACGCGCGTGCTGGTCGGTGAACCGAAGCGCAAGGGGTGGCGCGCCTGGCTGCGCTCCTCGACACCGACCCAACTGATCAAGCAGATGCAGAACTTCGACGTGATCACGATCGCGTCGACCGAACGCACGGCGCGGCGGCGCAAACCTGCGGCTACGGAAGGAGCGGGGAGTGGGACCGTGGCGATCCGCTGGGACCGTTACGCCTGGGCCGCGCTCACGACCGCGATCTGCACGGCGGTCGCCTTCGTCATGTACCCGCACTTCGAGCTGTCCAACATCGTCATGGTCTACCTGCTCGGCGTCACGATCGCCGGGTTGCGTCTGGGCCGCGGGCCCTCTTTGATGACCTCGCTGCTCAACGTGTTCGCCTTCGATTTCTTTTTCGTGCCGCCCCGTTTCAACCTGGCCATCTCCGATGTGCAGTACCTGGTGACGTTCGGCGTCATGCTGATCATAGCGCTCGTGATCGCCAATCTGATGGCCAGCGTCCGCCAGCAGACCCGAGTCGCCGGAGCGCGCGAGCGGCGCACGGCGCTGTTGTACGCGATGAGCCGCGAGCTGGCGGCAACCCGCGGCCTGTCGGCTCTGGCTCGCGTTGCTGACAGCCACGTGGCGGAAGTGTTCCAGTGCAAGGCCGTGATCCTGCTGCCCGACGCGCACGGCAAGCTGCACTATCCGCGCGGTCCCGCGACGGATGTCTCGTTCCGCGGCGCGGATCTGGCCGTGGCGCAGTGGGTTGCCGACCACGGACAGCGGGCTGGCCTGGGCTCGGACACGCTGCCCGCCGCCCCCGGCCTCTACCTGCCGCTGGGGGATGAAACCCAGAAACTCGGCGTACTCGCCGTCCTGCCCGAAAATCCCCGTCGCGTGCTCTTGCCCGAGCAGCGGCACCTTCTGGAGACCTTCGCCGGCCAGATTGGCATCGCCGTCGAGCGCGCGCGGCTGGCGGAAGCCGCCGAGGCCGCCAGCCTGGATGCGGAGCGGGAAAGTCTGCGCAACACGTTGCTCGCCTCCATCTCACATGATCTGCGCACACCCCTGGCCGTCATCGCTGGCGCCGGCAGCACGCTCGCAGAACATGGCGCCACGCTGGATGAGGCCACCCGCGTCGCACTTGCACGCTCGGTGGAATCCAAGGCCCGCGAGATGTCCGATCTGGTCTCCAACGTCCTTGACCTGATGCGCTTCGAGTCGGGCCAGGTCATCCTGCGCCGGGACTGGGAATCCGTGGACGATCTCGTCGGGACCGCGTTGCGCGCGCTGGAACAGCCCCTGGCCGATCATCCCGTGGAAGTGCGCCTGCCCGCCGATCTGCCGCAGGTCCGCGTGGACGCCAAGCTCATCGTCCAGGTATTCACGAATCTGTTTGACAACATCGCGAAATACACCCCGCCCGGCACAGCGGTATCCGTATCGGCAGTGACCGATGGCCGCTTCGTGCGCGTCACCGTGGACGATGAGGGACCCGGACTGCCCGCCGGCGATCCTGCGCGACTGTTCGACAAGTTTCAGCGCGGCACGGAGGAGGGCACCGTCGTCGGCGTCGGCCTCGGACTGGCCATCTGCCAGGCCATCATCCGCGCGCATGGCGGACAGATCGAAGCCCAGCGTCGGCCGGCCCGTGGTGCCCGCTTCGAGATGACGCTGCCCACGACGGATCCCGATGCATGACCGCGACGCGTCCTTACCCATGACCGTGCCTCATTCCCCCATATGACTGCTACGCGTCCCCACCCATGACCGTAGCCATGCACCAGGTCCTGGCCATCGAGGATGAGCCCGGCATCCGGGCCATCCTGCGTGCCCTGCTGGAATCGGAGCATTACCGTTTCGTCGAAGCGGAGACCGCGGCGCGTGGCGAGATCGAAGCCCGCAGCCACAAACCCGATCTGCTGCTGGTGGATCTGGGTCTGCCGGATGGCGACGGCCTGAACCTCATCCGCCGCATTCGCACCTGGTCGCCCGTGCCCATCATCGTCTTGTCGGCCCGCACCATGGAAGAGCAGAAGATCGCAGCATTGGACGCGGGAGCGGATGACTACGTCACCAAGCCGTTCAGCGCGCCGGAGTTGCTGGCCCGAGTGCGTGCCGCCCTGCGTCGCAACGTGCGCAGCGGTGACAGTACCGTCCTGAAGCTGGGCCCCACACAGATCGATCTCACGCGGCGCGAAGCGCGCGGCCCCTCGGGCGAGCTGCACCTGACGCCGCTGGAGTACCGCCTGCTGGAGTCGCTCTCCCGTCACGCCGGCCTGATCGTCCGGCAGACTCAGCTCATCCGCGAAGTGTGGGGACCGGAGAGGCAGGACGACACGCGCAGCCTGCGGGTGTGTGTGAAGAACCTGCGCGGCAAGATCGAGCCCGACCCGCATGCGCCGCGCTACCTGATCACGGAGGCGGGCCTTGGCTACCGTCTTCGGGCCGACTAGTCACAATGGAACGACCGGCTCCCGATTCGCAGCTCGCGGATTACGCTGTGGATCGGGAAAGAACCGCGGCGCAGAGCCGCATACGAATGGGAGCCGGCGATGAGAAACGTACGATTTGTGGGATTGGATGTCCACGC
>DATKLO010000045.1:0-4051 GCA_035542375.1 Steroidobacteraceae bacterium
GGGGTCTCGATGGCACCCGCATGGATGGAATTGCAGCGGATGTGGTACTTGTTACTCTGGCAGTGCACCGCGATCGACTTGGTCATCGCACGTACCGCGCCCTTGGCGGCGCTGTACGCGAAGAACACGGGATAACCCAGATGGGAGGCTACCGAGGACATGTTGACGATGGAGCCCCCGCCCGAAGCCCGCATAGCAGGGATCGCCGCCTTGCAACCGAGAAAAACACCCTCGGACATCACGGCGTTGGCGAAGCGAAACTCCTCGATGGTGGTGGTCTCTGGCGTGGCTATGACGACCACCCCGGCGTTGTTCACGAGCACGTGCAGGCCACCGAACAGCTTGCCCGCCTGGGCGACGATCTCACGCCACCGACTTTCGTCCCGCACGTCGTGCACAGCGAACGCAGCCGAACCGGGCACCTCCCGGTTGAGCGAAGCCGCCAGTTCGGTGCCGGCCGCTTCGTTGATGTCCGTGAGCAGAACGCGGGCGCCTTCGAGTACCAGGGCACGCGCATCCGCGCGGCCCAGTCCGGAGGCTGCACCTGTCACGATGGCGACCTTGTCCCGCAGACGATTCATGCGCAGTCCCCCGAACGGTACGAAAGAGGCCAGACGTTAGCAGTCGCACTATCCTGTTTCAATCATCTTTGACTTTTTCAAGCAAACTGTACATCCTTGTAGATAAAGGAAATTTGGTGTGAGCAAGCCCTCCCCCATCGTCGACGAGCATGATGAGCCTGCCCAGATCCTGGGCTGGCAGGCGCAAAAGAGCGCCTCCACGCGCACGCAGATCATCGAAGCGGCCATCAAATGCTTCATCGAGCATGGCTACTCGCGCACGACGACCACCCTGATTGCCGAGAAGGCGGGGCTGTCGCGAGGCGCGATGCTGCACCACTTTCCCTCCAAGCTCGCGGTGGTGCGCGCGGCGGTCGAGCATCTGCACGCCAAGCGCCTGCGGGCCTTCCGCAAGGCAGTGACCAAACCCAGCAACGACCACGACCACGTCCGCCAGAGCGTCGAGGCGTACTGGAGTCATGTCCGCCACCCCCTGTTCGTCGCCTTCTTCGAACTGGCCGTGGCCGCGCGGACAGACAAGGAACTGGCCGAGATCCTGCGGCCGGCCCAGGAGGCCTTCGAGCGTGAGTGGTACCAGCAGGCGGTGGCCGTGTTCCCCGAATGGAAGGGCCGTGGCGACAAGTTCGACCTGGCGCTCGATCTGTCGCGTTATGTGCTGGAAGGCATGGCCATCAGCTTCCTGACCCACAAGGAGACGGAGCGGGACAAGCGCGTCATCGCCTACCTGGACGAAAAGATCCGCGAGCTGGCGGGGCTGCCGCGCAAGACCGGCCGCGCTGTCCGTAAAGAAGAGTCCTGAACCCACCCCTGGGCGGGTAAACTGCCCTCATGTCCACTCCCAGCGTCGAAGTCGAGACCCGCGGCGCGGTGGCGCTGATCACGCTCAACCGCCCGGATCTCGCCAACACCCTGAACCTGCAGACGGCCATGGACCTCCTGGCGGCCGCCATGACCTGCGGGCGCAACCCGGCGGTGCGCGCGGTGGTGCTGACCGGCGCCGGCCGCAATTTCTGCTTCGGTGGGGATCTGCGAGGGATGCTGGCTGCCCGTGGCAACGGGGTCGACGGGTACCTGCGCGAACTGACCGCCTACCTGCACTCCGCGATCTCGCACTTCGCGCGGATGAACGCTCCGGTCGTCGCCGCTGTGAACGGGACGGCCGCCGGGGCCGGCGTGGGACTCGCGGCGATGGCCGATCTGGCTGTTTGCGGCAAAAGCTCGCGCTTCACGCTTGCTTATACCGGCGTCGGACTGACTCCGGATGCGGGCACCTCGTTTCTGCTTCCGCGGATCATCGGCGCGCGGCGCTCGATGGAACTGATGCTGCTGAATCGCGTCCTGTCGGCCTCGGAAGCGCTCGATTGGGGACTCGTCAACCAGGTGACCGAGGATGCGCAGGTGCTGGAGGAAGCCCTGAAGCTCGCCGAGCGGCTCGCCGGCGGTCCCACGGGCGCATTCGGTCTGACGAAACGGCTGATGGCGGCCTCGCTCGGGGCCTTCGAATCGCACATGGTGCGCGAGAGCGAGACCATAGCCTCGCAGGCCATCGGAGCGGAAGGCTCCGAAGGCATCAATGCCTTCCTCGACAAGCGCACTCCTGACTTCGCCTCGACTCGCGCCGGCGGACGGGCGGGACCGGAATAGCTTTGCGGTACAAGGCAAGGTAGGGCATGACCGAACTACACCGCGCCCTGGCCGAGATCGCCGCCATCCGTGGGCAGATGGCGCGTGCCGTGGAGTTCCACGGCTATGGTCCCGCGACCTGCGCCTCCACTGGGATACTGGCCTTTCTCGCGGCAGCGCTTCAGGCACACGTCCTCAAGAACCCGCTGCACGATGTGTCGACTTTTCTGACGATCTGGGCCAGCACGGCCGCACTCGCCGTCATGATCACGGGCGTGGAGACAATTACCCGGACCCGGCGCGTGCATACGGGGATGGCCCGGGAAATGATCCACTCGGCCCTCGACCACTTCCTGCCCGCCATCCTGGCCGGCGTCCTGGTGACCGTGGTCCTGATGCGCAGCGCCCCGCAGACCCTGTGGATGCTGCCGGGCCTGTGGCAGATCCTGTTCAGCCTCGGGGTGCTCTCTTCGCGCGCGTTCCTGCCTCGCCCGACGTTCGCGGTTGGCGTTTGGTACCTGACAACCGGTCTGTACTGTCTTGCCTTCGGGGGAGGCGAGCACGCCCTGGCACCGTGGACCATGGGGATACCCTTTGGTATAGGCCAACTTCTGGTCGCCGCAGTGCTATCGTTGGGCTACCAGGAGCGAGATGAGCGCGCGTAGCGAAAAGAAGTCAGCGCACCGGTTCGCCTACGGGGGGCTGGATCGCGTCATACACGAGCGGGCACGCTTGAGCGTGCTGACCTCGCTCGTCACCCATCCCAAGGGACTCCCCTTCGGCGATCTCAAGCAACTGTGCGCGCTGACCGACGGCAACCTGAGCCGGCACCTGCAGGTGCTGCACTCCGCCAAGCTGGTGGACATTTCCAAGGGTTTCGACCATAACAGGCCTCAGACGCTGTGCCGTATCACGGCCCAGGGACGCCGCCGCTACCTGGATTACCTATCTGTGCTGGAACAGGTGATCCGCGACGCCGCCTCCGCCGTGAAACCCGGCGTCAACGACGACCACGCCCGCGGAATGGCACGCGGCTGAGCCGTTCGGCGCCGCTGCCCCAACCCGTACACTGTACCGGCGGCGTCCGTCCGCCGGTGATGTCACACCGATAGCGTGAAATCGACGACCGGGCCGGGGCCCGGCGAGGAGAAGAACGTGATCGCGCATCTCCATTCCATGAATCTGCGGCTCCGCTCCGTGAACCTGCTTCAACCCGAGATCCTCATGCGCATCGTTGCGTGGCTGGCTCTGTTGCTGACCTGCCGTCCGCTTCTGGCGCAGGAACCGGTTACCGCGGCGGCCGACACCGAGGCCCTCTTCCATAGCCACAATCCGCACCTGGATGCCAACAAGCAGGTGGCCTATCACATCGTCAAGGACCTGCTCGAGGCAGGCCACTGGGAGATGGCCGACAAGTATCTGACCGAGCGTTATATCCAGCACAACCCTCTGGCGGCATCCGGACGCGACGGCGTGGTGAAATTCTTCACTGAAGTGCTGCACGTCAAACCAACTTCGATCCCGGAGCATATGAAGACCAAGGTGGTCGCCGTCGTTGCGGAGGGCGACCTGGTGGTCGTTTCCTACGTGCGTGATTTGAAGGACCCAAAGGACGCAACGAAGTCGTACACGAGCACGTGGTTCGATATGTGGCGGTTCAAGGATGGCAAGGCCGACGAGCACTGGGACCCCGCAACGCGACAGCTCTAGTCACAATGGAACGACCGGCTCCCGATTCGCAGCTCGCGGATTACGCTGTGGATCGGGAAAGAACCGCGGCGCAGAGCCGCATACGAATGGGAGCCGGCGATGAGAAACGTACGATTTGTGGGATTGGATGTCCACGC
>DATKLO010000046.1:0-2747 GCA_035542375.1 Steroidobacteraceae bacterium
CGGCGTGGGATCCGTACCCCTTTGCCCCCACTCAGCGGACCAACGACCCGATTCTCGACGGCATCATCGCGCCGACGACCACCGCCATGGTGGAGTTCATCACCCACACGGTCGGCTGGAAGTATACGGCCCGCTACAACGCGCTGAGCTATGAAGTGAACCGCATGTGGTCGAGCGGTGACGCCGAAGACGACGATGGCAACGAAATCGAGCGCGGTTCCGTGCAGGAGCTGCGCCAGTCCGTCGCCGTCGACTCGAAACTCAACGTCCTCATCGTGCACGGCTGGGACGACCTGTCCTGCCCGTTCATGGCCTCCGTCCTGATCGTCGATCAGATGCCCATCATGGGTAATCCCAATCGCGTGCAGGTGAAGGAGTATCCCGGCGGCCACATGTTCTATAGCCGCCCGGACAGCCAGGCCGCGCTGCGCGCCGACGTAATGAAGATGTACGGGGCCCGCTGACGAACATCCGAGCGGGTGATTCGATGAAGAGTGTGTCAATTCAGTTGCCGGACACGGCGTCCGGTCGCGAATCACCCGCGTACTGGCGGCCGAAGACGGTGGTGTTCTGCTTCCGAGCCTTCGCCGAGTTCCATTGATGCTTCCCCCAATGGCTTGCGTCAGGCTGGTTTGTCGGTCTGACCTGAAGCAGTGAAGCTGGCATACCGCCGCTCCCCGCTGCGCGGGTCATACAGCACTTCAACACTCTGCCCGGTGGTCGGATCCACAAATCGCTCGCCCGTGGATTCCCACTGCGCGCCGGCGGGATGGTTCTTCTGATAGCGCCAGCGTTCGAACACGACACCGACGATGAACAGGATCCCGCTGATCAGCAGCGGAAATCCCGGACCACGGATGGCGCCGCCGCAGATCCACAGGCCAACGGCCACCTGGATGAGACCGATCGCGAGAACGAACGCCCGCAACATGTTCAGGTCGCCGGCTCGAGCACCACGGCGGTCCCGTAGGCCACGATCTCGCTCATCGTCTGGCCGATCTCCGAAGAGTCGAACCGCATCATGACGATGGCGTTCGCCTGCATCATGTAGGCGTTCTTGACCATGCGGTCCACCGCATGGCGGCGGGCTTCTTCCAGCAGCTGGGTGTACTCGGTGATCTCACCGCCGACCAGGGAGCGCAACCCGGCCATGATGTTGCCGCCGAGTCCGCGGCTGCGCACCACCACGCCAAATACCTGTCCCTTCATCTCCTTGACGCGGCGACCAGGTACATTCTCAGTAGTCACGACCAACATCTTCGCCTCCAGGCCCGCGGGCCGCGGCACAGCAGGGTGGCGCCATGTTATCCCAAGGGCCACCCGCCCGCGAATTCAGGCCGCGGGGTAGTCCGTGTAGCCGGCCGAACCGCCGGTGTAGAAGGTCGCCATCTGCGGCTCGTTCAGCGGCAGGTGCTCCGCGAACCGTCGTGGGAGATCGGGGTTCGCAAGGAACAGCTTGCCGAAAGCCACCGCATCCGCACGACCGGTGCTGACAGCCTGTTGTGCGGTGTCGAAATCGAACTTCTCATTGGCGATGTAGACACCCCCGAAGGCTGCCTTGAGCTGCGGACCGATACTGTCATCGCCGATGTACTCGCGTGCACAGATGAACGCGATCCGGCGTGCACCCAATTGCCGCGCGGCATACCCAAAGGTAGCCGCTCTGTCGGAGTCTCCCATGGAATGCGCGTCACCGCGCGGCGCAAGATGAACACCGACTCGGTTCGGCCCCCATACGGAGATCATCGCGTCGACGACTTCAAGCAGGAGGCGCGCCCGATTCTCGACGGGACCGCCGTAATCGTCGGTGCGCAAGTTGGTGCTGTCCTGCAGGAACTGGTCAATCAGATAGCCATTGGCGCCATGCAGTTCCACGCCGTCAAAGCCCGCAAGTTGCGCATTGCGTGCACCGCGCCGAAAGTCCTCGATTACACCGGGTATTTCCCGGCGCTCCAGTGCTCTGGGTTCAACGTATGGTGTTTCGGGTCGCACGAGACTCACCCGGCCGCGTGGCGTTACGGCGCTCGGCGCGACTGGCAGTTTGCCGTCCAGGAACAGTGGGTGCGAGATGCGACCGACGTGCCAAAGCTGCAGGAATATGCGTCCGCCGCGCTCATGCACGGCTCGAGTCGTGAGCTTCCAGCCTTCGACCTGTTCATCGGACCAGATACCGGGCGTATCGGCATATCCAATGCCCATCGGAGTCACGACAGTCGCTTCGGAGAGGATCAGTCCCGCGGAGGCGCGCTGCGCGTAGTACTCCGCCATCAGGGCGTTCGGTATACGGCTCGTGCCGGCACGGCTGCGCGTGAGCGGTGCCATCAGAATGCGGTTGGGGAGCAGCAGGTCTCCGACCTGCAGGGGATCGAATAGCGTCGGCATCAGCTGGCACTACCTGGCGAGTGACTGGGGAACGATGAGTTTACCCTGTCTGAGCTCACAGCCGCCCTGAGCGCAGCGCTTTGCGCTCGTGTGCTAGGCTTTCATCGAGCGCTCTTCAGGGGACCGAACGGAGCGTCTTACCAGAACAGGGGGATCAGCACATGCCGCGCTTCACTGCAGGATTGGCCATCGCCGGGATTTGCATCGCGCGGATTTGCGCGGCGCAGGACAGCACTTCAACGAGTCCCCCCGCGTCGCCGGCGAGCCCCCACGTCGTCCTGATCCGGGCGCACACGCTGATCGACGGTCAGAGTGCGCAGCCGCGCCACAACCAGGACATCCTGATTCGCGGCAATCGCATCGTC
>DATKLO010000047.1:0-11248 GCA_035542375.1 Steroidobacteraceae bacterium
TCCCTTCAGCAAGGGCAGCAGCTTCAGGTGGATTTCGGCCCGGGGGATTCGCGCCATGGGCTGCGGGTCGGTCTCCCAGGGAGGGTTACCGAGGGTCACCCCAGTCAATGTCACGGTCGGCGTCAGGGACCACAGGTGCACCTGCAGCGGGCCGGCGAGAGTGACGGATCGGCCCGACTTCGCGCTGGCCATTCGTTCGATGGGATGTTTGAACCAGTTCCAGTCCATGAATGCCACGGCCACGACCACCAGGACGAGCAGCCCGGCGAGAAACCAGCCGATCCGGCGAAACCAGGACCCGGGACGCATTTTCTCCGATTCTCCGATCCTGCGAAGGCCGCGTGTTGGAAGGAGATCACCGTTGCAATCACTGTGCCCCGATCAGTCACCGCCCAGGCTCGGAACCATTCTCCGCAAGACTGCGCGCATCGGAGCGGGAACCAGCCCGCACCCCCGGAGATTGTCCTATGGCCTTCGTAGCCGGGTTGCCGGAAGGACGTTCGATGCAGCGCTTGATTCGGCCGGTGGCCATTGCGGTGGTCGCGCTTTCCCTGGCCGCCTGTCTGGGCCACAGCGACAACTCGAACCCGGCGTCGGTCGCCGCGGTTCGGGGCACGCTGATCGGGTCCCCCGCTTCCACGGGATCCTACTCAACGTCGGATTTGCTATCCCTGCTTACCGGTGATCCGTTGGGACAGGAACTCCTGCATCTGACATTCACGCCGACCTGCACCGTGACGGTGTACCACTTCGAATACCACACGGTCGGCGGAACGGATGAGGCGACCACCGCTTCGGCTGCGCTGATGGTGCCATCAGGCAACTCCGCAACGTGCCAGGGGGAGCATCCCGAAGTGATGTACGCGCACGGAACGAACACGTCCAGGACGTTCAACATGGCGGACCTCAGCCGGGCAAGCGAAGCCGTGCTGATGGCGGCCGTATTCGCGGCCGACGGTTATATCGTCATCGCACCCAACTATGCCGGCTACGATACCTCCAGCCTCGCGTATCACCCCTACCTGAACGCGGACCAGCAATCGAAGGACATGATCGACGCGCTCACGGCGGCGCGCTCCGCCTACTCCCGGCTCGACACCACCAGCAACGGTAAGTTGTACATCACCGGATACTCCCAAGGTGGTTATGTCGCCATGGCCACTCATAAGGCCATGCAGGCAAGCGGCAGCGCCGTGACCGCGTCTGCGCCGATGTCGGGCCCTTATGCATTGGCTGCATTCGGGGATGCCATATTTCTCGGCCAGGTGAATTCCAGCGCAGCTGTGAACTTCAACCTGGCCGTCACCAGTTATCAGCACTCGTACGGGAACGTCTACTCAGAACCCACCGACGTTTACGAGGCACGGTATGCGGCCACGGCCGATGAACTGCTGCCGAGTACGACGCCCATCGCCACGATCTACGCGAACGGGGAGTTCCCTCAATCCGCACTATTCAACAGCACGCCACCCGATCCCCACTATGCCTCGATCACACCCGCCACCATGCCGGCCGCCCTGGCAAAGGTGTTCGCGCAGGGATTCGGCACGGACAATCTGGTCACCAATGCGTACCGGCTCAAGTATCTCCAGGATCAGGCCGCGCATCCGGATGGTGGATTCCCGACAACGACTTCAGGGGCACCAGCGTCAGCTCCAGATCTGGGGTTGCGTCAGGATCTGAAAACCAATGACCTGCGCGACTGGGCGCCAACTGAGCCTGTGCTGCTGTGTGCAGGCAACATGGACCCTACGGTCTTCTATCTGAACACGCAGCTCATGCAGGGGTACTGGTCCGCGCAGGCACCGAGCGCCCCGGCTTCGGTGTTGGACGTCGATTCTGGCGTCGTCGACAATGATCCGTACGCCGATGAAAAGAAGGCCTTCGCGGCGGTCAAGGCCGCGGTCGCCACCGCCGCGGTCGTCGGAGGGGCCTCGGACGGCGGGGCCGGGGCAGTACTGCAGGACTACCACACGAAGCTCGTGCCGCCTTTCTGCCTTTTCGCGGTGAAATCGTTCTTCGACAGCCACTGACGCGGTTCACTGCACGACCGGGCATCCGCCGCCCGCCCCAGGCGCGATACCGATCCCGAGCGACTGAGGCAGACGCCGACGGAAGGACAGGCGCTGGTCCTACAGGCAGCGCGCCGCTCCTGGTTCGTAATCGAAAACACTGAAGTGCCCACCGTCGGACACGTCATCACAGTCCCAATCTGGAGGTCAGTCATGGCTGGCAAGAACACCGCCGTATTCGGTATTTATCAGACCGTCGAGCACGCAGAACAGGCCGTCAACTCTCTTGTGGGCGCCGGGTTCGCGGGCTCATCCGTTTCAGTGCTCCTGCCCGACACTCGCAGCACACGCGAATTCGCGCACGAGAAGGGAACGAAGGCACCGGAAGGGACGGCGGTCGGCGCTACGACCGGTGGTGTGATTGGTGGAGCCATAGGAGTGCTCGCGGGGGTGGGCGCGTTGACGATCCCGGGTCTGGGACCCTTCATCGCCGCCGGTCCTCTCATGGCCGGACTGGCGGGTCTCGGCGCCGGTGGCGCGGTCGGAGGCTTGGTGGGGGCGCTGGTGGGGATGGGCATCCCCGAATACGAAGCGAAGCGGTACGAAGGGCGTGTCAAGGGTGGAGGAATACTTCTGTCCGTGCATTGCGATACGGCGGCGCAGATCAGGCTCGCCAAGGATCTTCTGGAGACGACCGCAGCCGAGGATATCGCTTCTGCCGCCGAGGCCGCCCCCGCGGGTTCGCGCGCAAAGCGGGCGGACAAGACGACAACGAAGAGCCATCGGGAGATATAGACCCTTCCTCCCCTTCAGCGGGCCCCTTGAAGTCCTGCGACTTCAAGGGATGTCGCCTTGGGGTCGCATGCTGTCGGCCGGCATCCCCGGTCGAGACGATCGCCTCTTTGATCTGCGTTGGTGGATTTGAAGAGGCCCTCAGCGGGTTCTCGAGGGCCCGAGAGATCGACCCATACTTCGATGTGCCGTGGTACTGGCGCGGGCTGGCGCAGGCGTTCATGCACCTGCATCGCTACGAGAATGCCTTATCGGCGCTTGCTCATTCGCGCGTTCCGCCAGTATCAGATCGCCGCGCTCACGGCCGGTTGTCACCGCGATTGACGAAGTCCTCCCTACGTGCTGCATGCACCGCTGACGGTGGCCCTTCGCCGCGCAGCTGAGCTGCGCCCACGCACTCCCTCAAACGCGCGCGTTCGCATTGCCGGGCGCCAGCGTCCGCGAGCTCGATCCCTCTGCGTCGGCATCCGCATTGCTCATCAGCTCAGCCTTGCGTGAGGCGAGTTCCTGCCCCAGCCCCACGAGGTCCATATCCGCCCTGCGAGCCTTCGCAAACATCCCGTCGCGCTTCTCCTCCTCGTTCACATGGTGCTTGATCATTTCGGACAGTACCGTCACCCGGGCATCGAAATAATCGTCATCCGGCCCTTTCGAGGCTTCGATATCGGCAATCAGCCGCTTGGCGCCTTCATGTTCCACCTCAGCCTCATGATGAACGTCCTCATCGCCGGTCGCCTCCAGAAAAGCCGGATAGAAGATCTCCTCCTCGATCCGGGTGTGCACCTTCAGAGCCTGGCAGATCTGGCTGGCCAGCCTTTGCTTGCGGTCCGGCGAGCGCGTGGACTCGAACTGGGCGAACCACTCCTCGACCTGCCGGTGATCCGCCTTCAGCAGTTCCACCGCGTCCTGCTGCCGCGCAGTTCCAGGGCGAACCGGAGGGGAATTACGACGAGCCACTTGCGTGCGCTTCTTTGCCTTTGCCATGACTGCTGGTCTCCTGTGTGTTGGAAAGAATGCTCAAAGGTCAGTCCGGACTGAACGGGGCACTGGCGCGTGAGTTCCGGGAATCCGCTTGGGCCTGCCGCGTCTTGCGCTCACCGCGAATGTTCATGACCGCCAGGCATACCTGCAGCGCGATCAGCGCGTAGGCTCGCGACTGCAGGCCCCAGCCGACCCATAGAACATTGCCCATGAGATAAAGCCAGAAACCCCGGCGCCTGCGCGCCGAGTGCGTTGAGGCGACGTACCATGCAGCGAGGACGGTGACGGCCATCGCAGGCCACTGGAGCCAGTCGGGCACGCTCAATTGTTGGCCTATACGCCGCGCGGCGACGAATTACCCAGGCAGCTCCTGAGTAGCCTCCCGGGGTGGCACGGGCCCAGGCAAAGCAGCCCGGAGCGGCGCGGGCCGGAGCGGAGCCCGGCCGCGCACGCACGAACCATCCGACCTGCAAGGGCCTGTGCTCAGTGAGTTTCCCAGTAGCGCGGCGCCTTGTAGTAGTCGTATACGCGGTCCCGGTACTGCAGACCGTCTTCGCGTGTCAACTCGTCGATCGAGCCCGCAGGAGCCGCCTGCAACTGCTCCTTTGTATAGTCCACGACATAGGCTCCCCGCGCCTCATCGTAGTCCAGCGAGGCCCACGGGATCGGATGGTATTTCTCGGCGATGCCCAGAAATCCACCGAACCCGATGACGGCGTACAGAATACTGTTGGACTGCTTGTCGAGCATGACGTCCTCGACCTCACCGATCTTCTTCCCGGACCGATCGGTCACATTCGTTCCCAACACCTTCTTCGCACGAATGGCCGAAGTGTGTCCGCTAGCCGTTGTCATGGTGAACCTCCACAAGGTTGAGTGAGAGTGATGAGCCGACCCGAGGTTGAGCACGAATCGTTCCTGTGGGCGCAGCGCGGGACGTTGCAGAAGTTCGGGGGGCGGTCCGACAGAGCCTGGGGAGTATCCGCGCCGCCTCAGCAACCACCCCCATTCGTGCCGCAAAGCGCAGCCTGAACTGGGGTGGCCATGATTTTGCGATCAGTGAGTGAAATAGCGCCGGTTCAGCAAGTCCCCCACTCTCGCGTGGCGTGCCTCCAGCTGGGCCTTGGTGGTCACCAGGAATTTCTTCAGGGCCGGATCGGGTTCGAGCTCCGCCATCACGCCCACCAGGTGACGCTGCTCGTCCAGGGCGTTGTAGAACATGAGCAGGGCTTCGCGCTCGAAGTCGAGTCCGCTCTTGCCGATGACCGGCGCCAGGTCCTTGGCCGTGTCCTCGCCCATCGCCTTGCGAGCGTCCCCCTCGATGCGGGACATGGGTTGCGCATCGATGCGCAGGGCGGGAAATTCCCTGGACAGCCTCCGCAGGTTTTCGGCCAGTTGCCGGTAGTAGCTCACCAGCTCATTGGTCGTCCGCCCCATGTCTTCGGATTTGTCTTTGAACATCAACAGCCACTTCAGCTTCGGAATGCCGTCGGCTTCCTGGTACAGCAGGCTGTAGCCGATCGAGAGCTGCGCGCGAGAGGCGTCGCTGTCGTGTGCTCCACCATTCACCTGACTCGTGTGCGCACACGCGGTAAATAACATTGACATCGCCACCGTGAGCGCCGCCTGCCATCCAGAAACTGAGTTCAGACGCATCCCTCTCACCATTGACATCAACCGCTGAAGTTGCAGCGCAAGTCTCGTGCCGGACTGACTCGCCGTTGCAGCCAGGCCGAGACGGGCTATCGCCGATTGGAGAGAGTTATGAGGACGATGCGGACTGGAGCCGGCAGGTCAATCAGCTCGCTCGCCGGAGCCGTTCGCTTTCGGTCCCCGGATCACGCCTTACCGATCGGTCAACTGGAGCAACTGCAGCTTCAGGCCACGAAATGCCCTGAAGCCACGATCGAAGGTCGTCATCTCGCAGTCCAGTGACGCTGCCAGCGCAGCCAGCCAGGCGTCGGTCCAGAGGTTCGACGCCGGTTCCCGGGAGGCCACGAACGAGACAAAGCGACTCTCGTGTTCCGCCGGCGGGGTATCGATGTGGAACGTGCGGGGATCCTCGCCCAGGCGGCGCCAGGCCTTGAGCGCCTCATCGGGACTGACCGGCACTCCATTCATCGCCACTTTGTTGCTCAGCAGACGAAGTACCGCGAGCCGGGTCAGGAGGCACGTTCCAACAGCCGCATCAGCCTGCTGATTCCACCATGCCCTGGCAGCCTCGTGGGCGGCGTGACCCTGCACGAGCAACGGGAACAGAACGTTAGCGTCCGCGATACAGGTCATTGAGATGCGTGATGTCTTCCTGGTCGAAGAGTTGCGCCAGCTCGCTGTTTGAGCGGATCGGAATGGTGTGCCCCGCAGGAAGTTTGATCGGCGCTTCGGTCATCCGCTTCGGCGCGACGCCGGATTCCGCAGCCAACAGACGGCGCAGCGCCTCGGCCACGAGGTCGCGAAGCGTCGAACCACGCCTTACGGCCGCGATCTTGGCCCGCTTCATGAGGTCATCTGGCAAGTCGAATGTGGTTCTCACAAATATGCTTATATGCTTTTACGATCCACCAGGCAATGCACTGGGGTTGGGGGAGGTAAATCGATTTAATATCAATGGCTTAGTCAGGGCTCGAACCCGAGCACGAGGACCCGGAAAGTGCCATCGGTCGGCGCAATGCCACCGAGTGTGAGATGGAAGTCGGCGGTGGGCAGGTAGAGGCGCCCGGTCTGGGGATCCAGCGCACCGGTGTGGGCACCCACAGCGGTCGCAACGCTCGACTGCACCGCGAGCCCGCCCTCCTTCGATTCGGATATCACGATGAGGGTTCCGTCACGCCCACAGGGAATGTAGAAGTTTCTCCGCACCGGATCGAACATGACGGCATCGGCTTTCCGGTCAATGGGGAGGCGCGGTGCGAGGACGGATCCGTCGGATGCACGCAGTCCCACGGCCACGCGGTTGGCGCACGCCACGACCAGTATTCCCGTTTCAACGTCGCCAGCCATGCCGGTGGGACCCTCGCAGCCAGGCAAGTCATTGCGGCGCAACACCCTGCCGGCGAGCGTGTCGATGACCGCCATCTGGTTCAGGTCCCGGACATTGACGAACAGGCGGCCGTGGCCGTCCGCCACCGCGGATTCCAACCTGCCGCCGACGGCCAGGCGTCCTGCCACTCGGGCTTCCCTGGGATCGATCAGAGTGATATCGCCCTCCTGGTGGCCCATTACGAAAACGAGTCCGCTGACGGGATCGTACGTGGCGGCATCCGGGTCCTTTCCGGTGTCCAGCTGCGCAATGACCTCACCGGAGCTGGCGTCGAACAGCGTCGCAGTATTGGCATCGCCATTGGTACTGAGCGCTCGTCCACCCGGGAGCGCAATCACCATATGGACGTGATCGCCGGGCACGAGCTGTCGGTTGACATGCTCGCCATCCAGATCGACGGCGGTGACACCGAAGCCGCGGGCGACGTAAAGACGCCGCGCGGCACTGTCAACCGAGGCGAAAGCGAAGCGCGCGTCGCCTTCCTGACGGGAGATCGTTTTCAGCAGCCGCAGTCTGGGTTGCGCGCCGGGCAGTCTCGGTTGCGCGCCAGGGGAGTCCTGCGGGAATGCCGATGAACCGAGCGACGTCATGGCCAGAAGGCAAAACGCCAGCCGACATTGCATCCCCGGCAAGCCCTCAATCCCCTTCCGGGTGAGTCGCTGGAGACAGGGGTGCTCCAGGAGGAAGCACCCAGGAGCGCGTACGGATGAGATGAATGGCCCAGCGCAGCGATTGCCGCATCCAGGCGCGGGATTGCGCGCCGCCCCAGGCAGCGCACTGCGTCGGACCGGTCTCCAGTCGGTTGGCCAGGATCGCGGCAATCCTGCCAGCGCGCGCGCTCCAGGTGAATTGACGGCTGGCTTCAAGCGAAGCCGCCCCCAGACGTCGTGCACGCGATTCATCGCCGGTCAACGCAACGATCCCGGCAACAAGAGCCTGCACGCAGTCCGGCCGGACGAGAAGTGCGTTCCTTCCATCTTCCAGGATCTCCCGCACATCGGGCGTATCGCCCGCGAGGATGGGCCGGCCGGAGCCCATGTAGAGGTAGATCTTCAGCGGGATCACCGTGGAGCCGAATTCGGCGAGTGGCTTTACCGATGGCGGAATCAGCAGTACGTCCGCAGCGTAGATATAGCGTGCCAGCATATCGGGCTGCTGCCAGGGGACGATCCGGACGTTGCCGATCCCTTGTGCGGCGGTTTCGATCGTGCTGGAGCCCGACGCGCCTACCAGAATGAACAGATGGTCCGGAAGCTGCCGGGCGGCCTGCAGCGCCAGTTCCAGCCCCTTCTTGTGATTGATGCGTCCCGTGTAGACGACCGTCTTGACGCCGCTTTCAACACCGATCTGCTGCTTCGCGACCTCCGCAGGCAGGTGTGGGCCGAGACGCTGCGGATCGAAACCGTTGTGAACGCAGTGCAGTTTCTCAGCCGGGATCTCCAGCTCGAGATACTTCCTGCGCGTGTACTCCGAATGACAGATGGCGCCGAGAAAGCGTCGATGGCAGAAGATATGGCGAATCCAGGGCCGCAACGGCGGGACCTGATCGGGCCACGGTCGGTAGTGATCGAACATGACGCGCTGCCCGAAGAGCAACGCGAGCCAGGCGATCCACAGGTTGCGCGTGTATACGAGGTCCGCCTCCCGGAATTCACGCCGCAACGGGAGGGTCAGGCCACAGCAAAAATGCCTCAGTGCCGCCGGTCGAAGGGGGACCCTGGCGCGGACCACCTCCATACCCGCCAGTGCGGCCGCGACTCCCGCATTGGCCTCGCCCGAAGCCGGAACATGCAACCACGCCCGGGCCGCAAAGGCGGCCAGGTGTCTGGCGGTCGATACGAAAACCTCCGCGTCCGCCTGGGCATTCGGCAGGGGATTCTCGTAAGTGAACAGGATCTTCAAGCCGCTACAGATTGACTCCAAATCTGGACCCCGGCAAGTTATGGGTCGCGTGGCGGAAGGCCGCTATCGGCCGCAAGCAGGTATAAAAGCGTCGTTGGCGCCGCGGGATCCTCCCAAAGGGGGGTGGCTAAACGGCAGATTTGACTGCAAGATTTGGCATCTCGCCGGGATGAGTCAACCGAGAAAGACAATCAGACAGGTCCAGAGGACGATCCAAGGGCGCGGCTCGAGCTGGCGCCGCGGATCGGCCTGCGGAGGGACAGCAGGGTGATGTCTCAGTTGAGGCCGACGGGGGCAGGCGGTTGCCGACTCCGACCGGCGGATTTTTCGACACTGAAGGAAGCGCTCGAGTACGCGGCTCGCAGTCGTGCCGGTTTCAACTTTTACTCCGCCCGCGCCGAACTCCTGAGCGTACTGTCCTACCGGGATTTGAGGGACCAGGCCGAATCGCTCGCCAGGCGGATGCTGCGTGCGGGCCTGCGACCGGGTCAGCGAATCGCGATGATTGCCGAAACGAGCGCCGACTTCGTGCGCGCTTTCTTCGCCAGCCAGTACGCAGCCCTGGTTCCCGTGCCGCTACCTCCACCGGCTGCGTTCGCCGGACGGGTCAGCTATGTCGAGCATATCCGTCCGATGCTGGCCAGCGCGCGACCCAGCGCCGTGCTCGCTCCCGAGGTATTCCTCGAGTCGGTCCGGCACGCGACCGCGGGACTGGGCGTCGGGCTCATCGGCACCTTCGCGGACCTGGAGCGCATGCCCGAAGAGGGTGCGGATCTGCCACCGGTCAGGCAGGAGGCCGTGTGTTACCTGCAGTTCTCCTCCGGCAGCACGCGCTCTCCGACGGGAGTATCGGTAACCCACCGGGCCCTGCTGGCCAATTCGCGGGGAATCGTCTGCCATGGGCTGAAAGTGAGGGAAGGCGACCGCTGCACGTCGTGGTTGCCCTTCTATCACGACATGGGTCTCGTCGGATTCCTTCTCGTGCCCCTGACGGCCCAGATATCGACCGACTACCTGGCTCCCGATGGATTCGCCCGCCGGCCGCTTCTGTGGCCGACCCTCATTTCCCTGAACGGCGGCACACTCTCGTACAGCCCCTCATTCGGTTATGACCTGTGTGCCCGACGCGGCAGGAATGCCGATCTGAGCCACCTCGATCTGTCGCGATGGCGTGCCGCCGGTATCGGCGGCGATGTGATCCGCCCCGGGATCCTGGCGCGGTTCGCCGATACGTTCGGCACTTGCGGCTTTCGCAAGCAGTCCTTCGTGGCCAGCTATGGAATGGCTGAAGCCACGCTCGGTGTCAGCTTTGCGCCACTGGGTCGGGGGCTGGAGGTCGATCGCGTCGATCTCGGTCGCCTGCGACGCGAAGGCCGTGCCACCCCCGCGGACGGCGACAACGTGCGGGAGCTCGTGTTCTGCGGTGAACGGTTGCCAGGGCACGAGCTGGAGATCCGCAGTGCGGAAGGTGCCGTGCTCGAGGAACGCGCGGTCGGCCGCATCATGGTGCGCGGTCCGAGCGTGATGAGTGAGTACTTCGGCCGCAGCGAAGAGACGGCGCGGGTGCTCTCATCCGACGGTTGGCTCGACACCGGTGATCTGGGCTATCTCGTCGGGGAGTCCCTCGTGGTGGCCGGACGAAGCAAGGATCTGATCCTGGTCAACGGCCGCAACGTCTGGCCCGAGGATCTGGAACTGGCCGTGGAGCATCAGATCGAGGGGGTGCGCCAGGCAGACGTGGTGGCATTCTCGGTGGATGAACAGGAAGCTGAGCGAGTGGTGCTCCTGGTCCAATGCCGTTCGCTGGATGCTGCGGCGCGCGAGGCATTGCGCAGAGGGGTTGCCGAAGTCGTGCTGGCAAGGGCAGGCCTCAATTGCGAAGTGGTGCTCGTTTCCCACAATGCCCTGCCGCGCACGTCCTCCGGCAAGTTGAGCCGCATGCGGGCTCGCGACATGTACCTGGCCTCACTGCTCGGCGAGTCGCCGCCGAACCTCGCGCCGACGGGATTGGCCGGCGAGTACGCTCCGGAGATCCCGGTGCCGCGTTCATCGTGAGCCGGTTGGTCGCGATCACGGGCGCCACGGGATTCTTCGGGCGCTACATTGTCGGCGCCCTCGCGAGCAGGGGTTGGCGGGTCAGGATTCTGGCGCGGCACGCGATCGATCATCCCCAACTGGCGGATCTGCAGCTGGATGTCGTCTGCGGTGACCTGTCGGACCGGCAAGCCCTGCGCACTCTGGTGGACGGCGCCGATGCAATCGTCCATGCCGCAGGCCTCATCAAAGCCTCGAGCGCCGGGGCCTTCGAGGCGGTGAATGTGCACGGAACCGCCAACCTCTTGCGGGCGATCGAGGAACGCGGCGTCGCGGCTCGGGTTCTGCTGGTTTCCTCGATGGCTGCCCGTGAACCGCGACTGTCAGCCTACGCGCGGACCAAACGCGCGGCCGAAGACCTGCTCGTCAGCGTTCTCAGCCCTCGCTGCGACTGGATCATTCTCAGGCCGTGCGCCATCTACGGACC
>DATKLO010000048.1:0-4004 GCA_035542375.1 Steroidobacteraceae bacterium
GACACTCGGAAATGACGATCAGATCATGGCCGTGCTGTCGCATGAACTCGGTCATGCGTATGGGCATCATGGCCTGCGCTTGCTCCTGGAGAGTTCCGCCATCGGCGCGTTCTGGACGTTCTACGCCGGCGACATGAGTCAGCTCATCGCTGCGGCACCCGCCGCTGTCATGCAGGCAAAGTATTCACAGGAGCTCGAGCAACAGGCCGACGACTATGGCGCGGCGCTCATGCTCGCCAATCACAGGTCGCCGGCCCTGCTGGCCGATGCTCTCGAGAAGCTGTTACGGGCCAAGCCGCATGCGCATGAGGGTTATCTCGCCAGCCATCCACCGAGTGATGAACGCATGCGTCGCCTGCGCACGCGGGCCAAAGTTCAACCGGCCCCGTGACGAGACCGAATCGGCAACGCTCCGAGCGCGATGGCTGCGGGTTTGCCGACTCTCGTCAGGAATCAAGGCCTCCGGGCCCGACGCCTCCAGCTGTGCTGTCCCTACTGCGGGTGCTTCGTTGCTGGAGCCGATAAAGGAGTGTCAGTCCCGCCAGCACCGGCAATCCCACCAGCAGGGTCAGGCGAAATGCGGACGTGAAAGGTGTGGTCACCAGCAATGCGAACATGAGCCCGGCGCCCAGAAGCGTTGTGAAAGGGAAGCCCCACACCCGGAATCGGCTTGCCGCATTCGCCTCACGGCTGCGCTGGCGCCGGAAGGCGTAGTGCGTCACGAAAATCATCATCCACGCGAACAGCGCGCCGAAGCACGAGACGGCGACCATTGGAATGAACGCCTCGGCAGGCCACATGACGTTCAATAGAGCCGCGACGGCGATACCCGAGGAGGACACCAGCAGCGCACCGAGGGGAATGCCGCGTGCATTCAGAGTGCCGAGACTGCGGGGAACATAACCCGCTCGCGACATGCTGAACAGCATCCGCGTGGTGACGTACAGCTGACTGTTCATTGCGGACAGCGCGGCGATCAGCACGACGAAATTCATGATCCCGGCAGCGGCCGGTATACCCAGCGTGCGCATGACTGTCACGAACGGACTCTCGCTCGAACCAGCCTGAGTCCACGGCACCACCGCCAACATGAGCGCCAGTGTCAACACGTAGAACAGCACCAGACGGAACACGGTCGAGCGGAACGCCCGCATGATGGCGACCCGTGGCTCGGCCGCCTCGCCGGCGGCCACGGCGATCATCTCTATGCTCAGGTAGCTGAAGACCGCCATGATCGTCGCGACCCAGGTTCCACTGAACCCATGAGGAAAGAATCCCCCGGACGCGCTGTAGTTGTGGAAGCCCACGCTCGAGGTGGCCTGCAGCGGGTCGGAGGGAGCCATCAGCACGACATAGCCCGCCACCACGATAAAGCCCACGATCGCCGTGACCTTGATGAAGGAGAATCCGTATTCGACACTACCGAAGGACTTCACGCTGCTGGCGTTGATCCCGATCAGGGTGCCGGAGAACAGCACGATCCACAACCATCCGGGCTGCGCCGGAAACCAGAACTTCATGTACAGGGCCACGGCGGTGATCTCCGTACCCACCCCGAGCACGACACTCATCCAGTACAGGTTGCGCACCAGATAGCCGGCCAGGGGTCCCAGGTACTGCTCGGCGTAGGTGCCGAAGGAACCCGTTGTGGGATGCGCGATGCTCATCTCGGCCAGACATCCCATCAGCAGCAGCGCGATCAACGCGCCAATGGCATAGCTGATCAGGACGCTCGGGCCTGCCGTGCTGATCGCAAAGCCGCTGCCGAGAAACAGTCCCGTGCCGATCGCGCCACCGATGGCGATCATGGCGATCTTGCGGGAAGTCAGCCCCCTGTGCAGCCCGCTCTCACGCCCGACGATGGTCTCGATCGAGTCTGTCATCCCCCGCGCCCTAGCCCCGGTATCGCTATCTTATTGGAGTTGGAGCCGGGGTTAGGGACCCACGGTCAGTCGCGGTCGGGTGCGCCAAGCGGGAAGAAGGGACGGAATGGCCGCGCCTCCTCCACCGTGCGGACCACGGAAGGCCGCGCCAGCAGCCGTGACCGATAGGCCCGGACATGAGCGAATCGCTCCGCAATCGGCAGTACCCAGTCGGCGTAAAAGAGCGAAGGCGCCGCCGCACAGTCGGCCATCGTGAAACTGTTTCCGGTCGCCCACGTCCGGTTAGCCATCAAGGCGTCCAGCCACTCATAGGCGGTCTGCAGAGTCGTCCGCGCCTCCTCCACTCCGTAGGTATCGCGCTGGTTTTCCGGCCGAATCTGGTTGGTCACGACCTTCGACATGGGGTTCATGATGTAGTTATCGAAACAGCGATCGAGGAAGCGCACTTCGAGCGCTGCCTGCGGATCCGACGGAATCAGGCGCACCGGCCCGGGGAAACGCAGGTGCAGATACTCGATGATGACGCTGGACTCGATGACCGGCCGCCCTTCGTCCACGAGCACCGGAAACTTCTTCAGCGGCCACAGCGCCTGCAGTTCGACCGCCGCCTGCGGATCATCCGGCCCCAGTGTCCGGTAGGTGAACGGCGTATGGTTCTCGTACAGGGCGATGAGCACCTTCCAGCAGTATGAGGCGAACGGATGGGCATATAGTATGGGCTGCACGATCACTCCGTGAAGTGGCGATTGCGGCGCTTTCGGCGAGCCAATTCGAGCTTATAGCACGACGGCTTTGCGCATTATGATCTGCCGGGTGCCGGCGTAACCTCTGCGCTCGAGGAGGAAGGCTTTGGCGACCATCTGGCTGGAACCGCCGCGACGTGGCGTGGTGGCACGGGGCCGGGTTGCGTCGATCCAGGACGTCCGTGCAATCGAACAGACGCCTTACCTGGACCTGCTTCCGAGCTGGTCCATTCTCGGCATGATCGAACACACCTCGGCAGTCAATCCCGCGAAGTCTGCTATCGTAGTGGCTGACAGGCACGAGCCGACCCGCATCAAGCAGCGACTGACGTACGCCGAACTGGCGTACCTGGTTCGCGGAATTGCCAGCAGCTTGCGCGAAGTCTCGGGGACAGCAAATCCCGTCGTCTCCATCCTCACGCCATTGCTACCCGAATCGTTCATCGCGTTATGGGCCGGGGCAACAGCCGGCATTGCCAACCCGATCAATCCATTCCTGCGGATCGAGCATGTCGCCAGCATCATGAATGCCGCCGGTACGACCGTTCTCATCTGCGGTGTCGCCGCCGACGGGGCCGGCGCCTGGAATGAGGTTGGACGACTCCGCGCGATGGTACCGACGCTGCGCGAGGTCTGGCACGTCGACCATTCCTCGTGCCTCGAATCGTTCCGACAGCTGGCCGATGCAGGCTCGCGGGGCGAGCCAGGCATTGAACAGTCACCTGATCCGCATCGCACCACGGCGCTCCTGCATACCGGTGGCACGACTGCGGTACCCAAACTGGTTCGCCTCACCGAGCGTGGCCAGCTGCTGAACGCCTGGTGCAGCGGCACCTGGAATGGCTCGGGGGCCGAAGAGATCGTTGCGGTCGGGATGCCCTATTTCCATGTTGGAGGCGCGGTCATTCTTTCGGGTGCGGCACTGCTCTTCGGACAAACGATTGTACTGGTAGGTCCTGAGGGGTACCGCAACCCGCACCTTGTCGCGCGCTTCTGGGACTTCGTGCAGGCCCATGGTGTCACGCAAGCGGGCTGCGCCCCGACGACCGCCGCGGCAATCGCGACGAACAACCCTGCCAGGCGGGCACCGGCCGGATTTGGAATCTGGGCCGGCGGCGGAGCGGTTCCGGTCCAGGTGGCGCGGGAATTCGCGGCGAAGTTCGGCGTGCCACTGCGTGAAGGCTGGGGCATGACGGAACTGCAGGGGGCACTCATCATCAACCCCAATGGCGTGGAGCCTCGGCTGGGCTCAATAGGTCTGCCGTTCCCCTACCACCGGGCCCTCTGCGTGCCACTTGGGTCGCGAACGGTCAGCCTCGACACGACGCCCGGCACCCTGGGAGTTCTCGCGATCAGCGGACCGTGCGTCACGCCGGGT
>DATKLO010000049.1:0-16725 GCA_035542375.1 Steroidobacteraceae bacterium
CGGTCAGGCGATGTCGGGTGCCATGTACATCACGGGGGTGCCAGGCTCGCCCGCCAAGGCTGCCGCCCCCTACGTGGACTACTCCACGGCGGTGCTGGCCGCATTCGGCACGCTGGCCGCGCTGCTGCACCGACAGAAGACGGGCGAAGGTCAGGAGGTCAGGACCGCGCTGCTCAACACGGCGCTGGCGGTGTTTGGTTCGCACCTCATCGAGCAGGGTGTTACCGGGATAGACCGCGTGGGCACCGGCAACCGTGTGCAGACTTCCGCTCCATCCGATGTGTTTGCAACCAGCGATGGCCATGTCCTGACTCATGTTGTGGGCAACGGCCTGTTCAAGCGCTGGGCGCGCCTCATGGGTGATGAAGAACGCTGGACCGGTGATCCGCTGTATGCCACCGATCAGTCACGGGGCGATCACAGCTCGGCCATTCTCGCCCGCATGAGAGAGTGGTGCGCGGTGCGAACCACCGGGCAGGCCATCGCGGAGCTGCAGAACGCCGGCATTCCCGCAGGCCCAGTCTACTCTCCCCGGCAGGCTCTCGCGGACCCCCAGGTGACCGCCCTGCGCTGGCTGCGACCCGTCGCCGACTATCCCGGTCTGCCGCGGGCAGCGCCCGTGCCGGATCTGCCGGTGCACTTCTCCCGCACCGAGGGGGGCA
This sequence comes from Steroidobacteraceae bacterium, assembly GCA_035542375.1. Taxonomy (GTDB): domain Bacteria; phylum Pseudomonadota; class Gammaproteobacteria; order Steroidobacterales; family Steroidobacteraceae; genus 13-2-20CM-66-19. The sequence continues at coordinate 663 of DATKLO010000049.1, forward strand.
TCCGCAGGCCGCCGCCGCGAACCGGCGAGCACACGGATGAGATCCTCGCCAGCCTGGGATTCTCATGCGCCGATATCGCCCGTCTGCGCGCGCAATCCATCGTCTAGCTTGCCGACCGCGGTTCCGGTCACTGACGGCCGTCGAGCCGGAAAGTCCGCCGCCGCCCGTGCGGCGGCGGACCTGACTGTCACTTCTCCGAGAACTTGTAGCCGATCTCACCGCCAACGAAGCGCGGCTCGCCGTAGAACGCCCACACCCACAGCGGATCCACGTTCTGCGAGGACTCGATGTAGTGTTTGTCAGCCAGGTTGCGCGCAAACACGCGCACGAACCAGCGATCGTCGGCGCTCGTGTACTTCAGGGACGCATTCAGCAACGTGCGCGAATCGGCGAACGTCTGGGTGAACGGTGCATTCGGGAGCGCGATCGAGTAGGTATCCAGGTTCCTGGACACGTAGTTCGCGTTGACGTCCGCCACGATGTGCCCGGGCAGGTTGCCCAAGGCAGTCGTGTAGTTGAGATCCACCGTCGCGGTCCACTCCGGACAGCGGTTCACGTCCAGTCCCGACAGATCCACCACATTCGGCGGGTCGCCGCTGGTGAAACTGTTGTATTTGCAGTGCTGGTAGCTGGCCGGTACGCGCAGCAGCAGACCTGGAGCCAGTTTCGCGGTCAGCTCGTTCTCGATGCCGTAAGTGGTCATCTTCGCGGCATTGCGGAACAGCGTTTCCTCGCCCGGCTGGCCGTTCAGGTTGGTGACGGGCACCACGACCTGGCGGATGGCGTCCTTGTACTGCACGTAGAACACCGCTTCGTTCAGACGGATGCGGTGATCCATGAACTCGCTCTTCAGGCCCAGTTCGAAGGAGTCCGCCTTCTCCGGGTCGGTCGGCTTCTTCTCATCGGGCGTGATCGGATTGCCCGTGGTGCCGACCTGGTCGTTGTAGCCGCCCGCCTTGAAGCCGTGCGAATAGGTACCGTAGGTGAAGATGTCCGGCTGCAACTCATGCGAGAGCGTCACGCGGTAGGTGGGCTGCGTCCAGGTGTGGCTGTCCGACACCACGCCGAACGGGTACAGCGCGAAGTTGCCCGCATTCATCAGGCTGCCGAGCTGCTGCCAGGTGAAGCCGGGCACGATGGCGCCGTCGGGCGAGGGCAGCTGCTGCACGAAGACCTGCTGGCGCCCGATCCAGTCCTTGCTGTCGCGCGTGAGGCGCGCTCCGATCGTGAGGGTGGTCGAGTCGCTGAACTTGTAGTTGCCCTCGCCGTAGGCGGCGGCCGATTTCTCGGTCTGGGCGTTGCAGAGCACCTGCGGGTTGTTGTTGTAGCCTCCCGGGCTCAGCCCCGGAGGCGTCGGCACGCCGAACAGGTCGTAGATACCCAGGATCTGTGCCACGCAGAACGCTGTCACGTCATGCTGGTAGAAAAGGCCGCCGACGTAGTTGAAGGGACCGTCAGCCTTCGAGGCGAAACGCAGCTCCTCCTGCCACGTCTTGCGGCGATCGGAGCGGTTGGCGTCGAACACAGAGAGCGGCCCGACGACACCGGTATACGTTGAAGGCAGGCTGGAATCCTGCGAGCGGTATCCCTGGACCCAGGTCAGCGTGCCCGGAGCCGTGGTCCAGTCCACATTCAGATGGAAACCGTCGGCGATCACCCGGTGTCCCTGCGGCATGTTGATCAGGTAGCCGTCACGATTGGTGACGCCAGCCTGATCGAGCGGGTCGCCCGTGAAGTGGCCCGGCAGGCCCAGCAGCGCGAACACGAAGTAGGGCAGGTGGGTTGCCGGGTTGATATCGGTGGGCGTTACGTTGATCGCGCCCGGAGCAGGCGAGCGGTCATCGAGGCGCTCGTACGTGAAGAGCGCGCGCAGATCGTCGGTCGGCTTCCACAGCAGCTTGGCACGCATCGTGAACACGTTCGTGCCGCCGACACGGCTATTGTCCCCGGTATAAGTGACGCCACCGATGGTGTTGCTGGCGCCGTTGCGCATCCAGCCGCCTTCGTTCTCTTCGCTGGCCACGACGCGCAGCGCGAGCTGATCGGAGACCAGCGGCACGTTGATCGCGCCCTGGATGGTGTAGGAGTCGTAGCTGCCCTCCTGGCCCTGGATCTGGAACGAGGTGTTGTCCAGAACCGGAGCCTTGGTGCGCACGACCACGGCGCCACCGGTCGTATTCTTGCCGAACAGCGTGCCCTGGGGGCCACGCAGGACTTCGATGCTCTCCACGTCGAAGGGGTCCAGCAGCTGCGTCTGCACGCTGGGCATCACGAAGTCGTCCACCAGGACGGAGATCGGCGCCTCGTTGTAGACGATGATGTCCGTGTTGCCCACGCCACGCATCGCGAACGAGGCGGCGTTGAAACCGTTGATCTTGTTGGCGGAGAAGTTGGGTACCTGCGCCGCGACATCCGCGAGCGTGCGGGGAGCCAGATCCTGCAGCGCCTGCGCGTCAATGGCCGTCACCGCGATCGGTGTCGTCTGCAGATTGGATGTGCGTCGCTCCGCCGTGACGACGATCTCCTGAAGGCCGGAATCGGATGACTCCGCCGCGCCCGCATCGGCCGCGGCGGCGCGCGCGGTCGGCACCATCGCCGTGAGTGCGGCAAGCGCCAGGGCGCTCTGTGCCAGGGCAACAAGTCCGGTCCGGTGCGGACCGCGGGCCGGGCGCCCCGTCCGCGTCGAGATTCTGATCACTGTGATACCCCCCTCGAATGGTCGGAATTGATCCGGTTCTCACCCCGCGGCCGGCTCGCCGCGGGCGTCTCCAAAGCGCAACCTACGCGTGGTTTCTAAAAAAAACAAGCACGCTGGTTTGTTTTAGTTCGGGGCGGCCTATAATGCCGGCCAGGCAGTTCCGGCGGACAAAGGCGGTCGGGCCCATGGACACGGCAACGGTGCAGCGATTTCTGGACGGGATGCGGTACGAGGCCGAGCGCAGTGCGCCGCCCGCGGACTTCCCGCGCCTGCCCGATATCCCCGCCGGGCGGTACGTGGACCCGGAATTCCTCGCCCTGGAACAGCGCTATCTGTGGCGCCGAAGCTGGTTGTATGTATGCCACACCGACCAGATCGACCGGCCCGGGGCCTTCCTGCTGACCCGCCGGACCGGCTCACCCATCATCGTGGTCCGGGGCAAGGACGATGTCATCCGGGCGTTCTACAACACGTGCCGGCACCGGGGTGGCCCGATCGTCAAGTCGGACAGCGGCTGCAACGAGGGATTCGTCTGCGGCTACCATGGCTGGACTTACACGCTGGATGGGAAACTCATCAATCTGCGTGACAAGCGCGACTTCGTCGGGCTCGACATGCAGCAGCGCTCGCTGATCCCCGTGCGTTGCGAGCGCTTCTACAACTGGGTCTTCATCAATGAGGATCCGCACGCGCAGCCGCTGGAGCAGCATTTCTCCCCGTTCACCGAATACTTCCGGCAGTTCCAGCCGCAGGAATGGCGCTTCGTGATGCAGGAGGGGTTCGACGTCCAGTGCAACGTGAAAGTGCTCATGGATGCCTTCCTCGAGGTGTATCACCTCAAGTCCATTCACACCGATACGGTCGACCGCTTCCTCGATCATCGCGGTACCACCATCGCGTTGTACCGGCACGGACACTCCCTGATGGTGACGCCCAACCGGCGCCCCGACTGGGTCGACCCCGGCACGCGCGGCATGCGCCGGATCGAGAGTGCGACCGTCATCTCGGCCCGCAACAATCCCTCCTTCAATTTCTTTCCCAACCTCGTGACGCCCGTGGATCCCACCGGCGCACCGTTCCTGCTGTTCTGGCCCACCTCCAACACCACCATGCGCATCGAATGCCACTGGTTCGCGCCGGACTGGGGTGGCGGGCCGCCTCCGGACCTGTGGCGCACGCGGATCGCCAACTTCGACCGCATCCTGGGCGAGGACCTGCAGTTCGCCGCCGCCATCCAGCAGTCGATGAGTTCGGAAGGCTTTCGCGGCATGCCGCTGAACTACCAGGAGCGCCGCATCTATCACTGGCACGAGGAGCTGGACCGGCGCATCGGGCCCGAACGCATTCCACCGCATCTGCGCGTCGAACCCCTGCTCGAGCGGTTCTACGAGAACTAGACGCTGCGATGTCTGCGACTCCACTTGGCAGCATAGTCTCCTGCGGTGCATACCTGCCGCGCCTGCGGCTGCCGCGTGCGCGGATCGCCGAGGCCATGGGCTGGCTGCGCCCGGAATCGTCCACACCGTCCGGTGCGCGCTCCGTATGCAACTGGGACGAGGATGCGCTGACGCTGGCAGTGGAAGCAGCCCGTGAGTGTGTGCGGGCCGCCGGAACAGCCCCGCGGATCGGCTCGGTCAGTCTGGCTTCGACGACGTTGCCCTTTGCCGACCGGAGCAACGCGACTTTGCTGGCCGGCGCCCTGGATCTGCCTGAGGATGTGGAGACTGCCGATGTCGCCGGTTCGCTGCGCGCCGGTACGACGGCGTTGGCCCAGGCTGCGCGCCGATCCGACGGTGCGGCGCGGCTGGTCGTCGCGAGCGATGCTCGCGTGGCCAGGCCCGGCAGTCCCCAGGAAATGGAGTTCGGCGCGGGAGCCGCGGCGCTGCTGGTGACCGATGCCGCAAATGACACGCGGCAGGCTCCAGCGCTGGCGTCAATTCTCGCGACCGCGCACCGTGCTGCGGATTTCGTCGATCACTACCGCATGCAGGGCGAGTCGTTCGACTACTCGCTCGAGGAACGCTGGGTGCGCGATGAGGGACTTCTCAAGCTCGTACCGGAGGTGATCGGACAGACGCTCTGCGCGGCCGGGATCGAGCCGGCGCGAATCGACCGGATCGTCGTCGGCGGCAGTGCCGGTACCGCCTCCAGGATCGCGAAGCTGGCCGGACTCGGCCACGCCAGGCTGCAGGATGGTTTGCGTGAGGATTGCGGTGATACGGGCACCGCGCACCCGCTGCTGATGCTCGCCGCCGCGCTGGAAGAGGGCGCGCCGGGCGAACAGGTGCTGTTGGTGGGATTTGGCCAGGGCGTCGATGTGCTGTTGATTCGCCTGGCAGCGGCTCGCCCGGCCCAGGGCCCCCGCGCGGTGTCCAGCGCACTGGCCCGCCGCAGGACGGAAGCCCACTACGCCCGTTACCTGGCGCATGCCGGCCTGCTCGAAGTCGATTTCGGCATGCGCGCGGAGCGCGACAACCGCAGCGCGCAAAGTGTGGCCTGGCGCAAGCATCGGGCGTTGACCGCCTTCGTCGGCGGTCGCTGTCAGTCCTGCGGTACGGTACAGTTCCCCAGGAGTCGCGTCTGCGTCAATCCGGAGTGCCGCAAGACCGATACGCAGGCGGATCATCGCCTGGCCGATTCGCTGGGACGGGTCAAGTCCTTCACCGAGGACTGGCAGGCGTTCTCGCCGCGGCCGCCCTGCGTGTACGGCAATGTTGAATTCGAGGATGGCGGCAATCTGATGATGGAGCTGACCGACGTGGACAGCGGCGAAATCGCTGTCGGCGCGCGCGTGCGCTTCATGTTCAGGATCAAGGACAGGGATGCCCTGAGGGGCTTCCGGCGCTATTTCTGGAAGGCGGTGCGGGCGTAGCCATGGCAAGCGGAATCCGCGACAAGGTGGCTATCCTCGGCATGGGGTGCTCGAAGTTTGGCGAGCGCTGGGATTGCGGACCCGACGATCTGATCGTCGAGGCATTCACCGAGGCGCTGGCCGATGCCGGCATCGAACGCGACCAGATCGAGGCCGCGTGGCTCGGCGTGTTCTTCGACGAGCAGAGTGTCGGCAAATCGCCGCTGCCGCTGTCCATGGCCCTGCGCCTGCCCAACGTACCGGTGACGCGCGTGGAGAATCTTTGCGCGACGGGCACCGAGGCCTTGCGTGGGGCTGTCTACGCCGTGGCCGCAGGCGCCTGCGACATTGCGCTGGCAGTTGGAGTTGAGAAGCTCAAGGACACGGGCTACGCGGGACTTCCGGAGCGTACGAAGGGCACCTTCGAGGATCTGTACCTGCCGGGCAGCACCGCCCCGGGGGCCTTCGCGCAGCTCGCCAGCGCCTATGCCGCCCGGCACCGTTATCCGATGGCGGAGATCCGGCGCGCCATGGCGCATATTTCCTGCAAGAGCCATGAGAATGGCGCGCGCAATCCGAAGGCGCACCTGCGCAACCGGATCACACCCGAGCAGGTGTTGCAGGCCCCGATGATTTCCTATCCGCTCGGCGTGTTCGACTGCTGCGGGGTCAGCGATGGCGCGGCCTGTGCGATCGTCACGACGCCGCAGCTGGCACGTTCGCTCGGCAAACGTGACCTCGTGACCGTGAAGGCCCTGCAGCTTGCGCCCAGCAACGGCGTGGAGATGGGCCATCAGTCCTGGGACGGCAGCCACACGCTCACCACGCGAATCGCGGCCCGGCGCGCCTATCGCGAGGCGGGCATCGAACGGCCGCGCGAGGAGCTGGACCTGATCGAAGTGCACGACTGCTTCTCCATCACCGAGCTGGTGTTGATGGAGGATCTCGGACTGTCCGAGGAAGGCCAGGCGCCGCGCGACGTGCGCTCGGGTCGTTACGATCGCGATGGCGCCATACCCTGTCAGATCGATGGCGGCCTGAAGTGCTTCGGCCATCCGATCGGCGCCACCGGACTGCGCATGAGCTATGAAATCTATCTGCAGCTGCTGGGGCGGGCCGGCGAGCGCCAGCTGGCCAGTCCGTCCGTCGGGCTGGCTCACAACCTGGGAGGCATCCCCAACCGCAACGTGGCGAGCGTCGCCATCTTCGGGTTGGCCGCATGACCTGCCGCCTCACTCAATCGACGTTGGATGGAACCCATGGCTGACTCACAGCGCCCCGCTTCCCACCAGACCCAGAGCGAGGCCGGCGGCGCGCCGGACCTGAAACCGTGGGGAGCCGCGGACGAGGATCTCGCCCGGCAGCCGCTCGCTTTCCGCGAGGATCTGCTGCAGGGGCAGACCTTCCTGATCTCCGGCGGCGGCAGCGGCATTGGCCGCGCCATCGCCTACACCTGCGCGCGGCTCGGGGCCGATGTCATGATCTGCGGGCGCCGCGAGGAGAAGCTGGCCGAGACGGCGCGCGGCATTCGCGAAAAAGTCGGGCGCGAGATCGGCATCTCCCCGATGACCATCCGCGATCCGGAGGCCGTGCGACGCCTGATCGATGACACCTATCGACGCTTCGGCAGGCTGGATACGCTCGTCAACAACGGCGGCGGCCAGTTCCCCCAGGCGGCGATCGACTTCAGTGTCAAGGGCTGGCTGGCCGTGATCGACACGAATCTGAACGGCACGTGGTACATGATGCAGGCCGCGGCCCAGCAGTGGCGCGAGCGCGGCAAGCCGGGAAACATCGTCAACATCGTGGCCAACGTGTGGCGCGGCATGCCACAGGTGGCACACACCTGTGCGGCGCGCGCCGGTGTCATCTACCTGTCCAAGACGGTTTCCACCGAGTGGGCGCCGCTCGGCATCCGCGTCAACTGCGTGTCACCGGGCTCGATCGACAGCGACGGCCTGAACGTCTACCAGCGGCACGATGCCGACAAATTCCGCTATTCCAATCCCATGCGCCAGCTGGGCGATGCCCTGGATATCGCGCAGGCGGTGGTGTACCTCTCGGCGCCGACCGGCAAGTTCATTACCGGCGATGTGCTGGTGGTGGACGGTGGCAACAATCAGCACGGCCAGGTGTGGCCGGCGGGGATCCCCGATTACTTCAGGCTGCCCGAAACCTGACGAGGTGTGTGATGGCGGTGAACTACAAGGTCGAATGGCCCATGAGTCTGGGCGCCGAGCGCGATTCGCTCGAAGCCAAGCAGCCGGAGATCGACAACGGCCTGGACGTGCCGGATCCCACCCGGTACTACTCGCGCGAGTTCATGCAGAAGGAATGGCAGCGCCTGTGGCCACGCGTGTGGCTGCTCGCCGGGGTCGCGAGCGATATTCCGGAGGCGGGCGACTATTTCACCTTTGCCGTCGGCGCGGAGGAGTTCATCCTTGTGCGCCAGACCGACGGCGCCGTGAAAGCGTTCTACAACGTCTGCCCGCATCGCGGCAACCGGATCGCGCTCAACGAGCAGGGCAGCGTCGAACGCTTCACCTGTGCCTTCCACGGCTGGCAGTTCGGGTGCAATGGCGCGCTCGAGCGCATCACGGACGTGGAGACGTTCAACCCGAAGCTGATCGCCCACAAGCCCGGACTGAGCGAGGTCCGCTGCGACAGCGTCGGCGGCATCCTGTTCATCAACATGGACGGCAATGCCGCGCCGCTCAGGCAATACCTGGGGCTGCCGGCGGGCTACATCGAGAACTACGAAGTCGAGCGGATGCATGTGGTGCACCATGTGCGCAGCGAGTGGCGCGCGAACTGGAAGACCGGCGTCGATGCCTTCTACGAGACCTATCACCTGCCATGGGTGCATCCGCAGACCCAGGGCGTGATGGAGGATTTCAGCCAGTACGACCTGTATCCCAACGGCGCCAGCCGCATGATCGTGCCGATCTGCGTGAAGTCGCATCGCGTCGCCGATCAGGACACCCTCGATCCGTATCTGCAGTTCATGTTGAAGGAGGGGGGCATCGATCCGGCCACGTATCGCGGCAGCGCGCGCGAGGTCCGGCGTGCCATCCAGCAGTCCAAGCGCGAGCGGGCGCGCGCCGCCGGACTGACCCATTACGAGAAGTTCACCGACGGGCAGCTCACCGACAGCTGGGCGACCGGCTTGTTTCCGAATGTGCAGATGGGCATGCATCCGGAAGGCGTGTTCATCATGCGCTTCCTGCCGCACGCGACCGACCCTGAGACGTTCTACTACGACACCATGATCCTCTACCGCTACGTGGATGATCCGAACTACACGGTGCCGGCCTGGATGGGACTGCCCCAGGGCATCGATGTGACCGGCCGGACACGGCCCAACATCGTGCACGTGCCCGCCGGCCAGAAGCCCAACCTCGGTGAAGTGCTGGACCAGGATTCCGAGCTGCTCCCGGTCCAGCAGAAGGGCATCCGCTCGCGCGCTTTCCGCGGTCCCCTGTGGAGCGAGCAGGAGCAGCGCGTACGCCACTTCCACAGGGAGCTCGACCGGTACATCAACGGTCAGAAGTGATGCCCGCGACCGGGGGTCGCACGAATGTCTGCCTGATCGTCGGGGGGCGCTTCCACGACTTCGACTTCGCGCGACTCGAACTGCTGAAACTGTTGCATGCGCACGATCGTATCCGGGTGCGGGTGGCCGAGGACTATTCGGACATCGCGGCGATCGCCGCAGCCGACGCGCTCGTGAGTTATACCTGCGACGTGCGTCCGACCGAAGCGCAGCAGGCAGCTCTTGCCACCTTCATCCATTCCGGCAGACGCTGGTTCGCGCTCCACGGGACCAATTCCTTCATCGACTGGCAGGACGGCCGCGTCGCCACGCCCCGCGCGGCGCCGCGATTCATGCAACTGCTGGGCAGCCAGTTCATCGCGCATCCGCCCATGGGGGAGTTCCGCGTGGAGGTAACCGAACCGAGCCACGCCCTGGTGCGCGGCATCGCGCCGTTCACCGTGAACGATGAGCTGTATCTTTCGGAGCTGCACGGCACGAACCACGTGCTGCTGCACACCCATTTCAACGGCAAGGCGCAAAAGGGTTTCGCCGAACGGGAGTGGTATTCCGACGAGCCCCGACCGGTCCTGTACCTGCATTCACACGGTGAGGGTCAGGTGCTTTACTGCACTCTCGGACACTGCCGCGGACGCTTCGACATGCAGCCCTACGTGGATGAATATCCGACGGTGGAGCGCTGCAGCTGGGAATCGCCGGTCTACTACGAAATCCTCGCACGCGGCATCCGCTGGGTGGCGCGTCTGGAATCCTGAGCCAACCGCGCCGGTCGCGCGGCGCCCATACAGAGGCACCTATGGAACGGATCTTCGGACCAGTCATGCAGAATGCCTTCGTGGTAGCCGACCTGCGGGCCGCGCTCGATCACTGGACGCGCGTGATGGCCGTCGGGCCCTTCTACCTGTTCGAGCACATCGAATTCGAGGAAGTCTCGTTCCGCGGCAACTCGATCAAGGACCTGCAGTTCTCGGTGGCCATCGGCTACTGGGGCGACATCCAGATTGAGCTCATCCAGCAACGGAATGCCGTGCCATCCATCTACACCGAGTTCATGGCCTCGGGCCGGCAGGGGATGCAGCACATGGGTGTGGTGACCGAGTCGCTCGACCGCGATCTGGCGCGGCTCGCGCCGTTAGGCGTAACTCCGGTGCAGCACGGCCGCACGGCGACGGGGCTGCGCTTCGCCTACGTCTCCACCGATTTCCATCCAGGCGGCATGATCGAGCTGATCGAAGCGCACGCCCCGACGCTGGGGTTCTTCGAAATGATGCGCCGGGAGGCGCGCGGCTGGGACGGGCGTGACCCTTTGCGACCGGTGGGTTGACAGTCAGGTGCACCCGGCCCGTTGAAGGTCAGGGGGAAACCGGCCGCCGATAGTCACGTGGAGCCGGCCGGCTGATCGAGCGCGCCAAGGCTGAGACTGCGGGTCTCCGGTGCCCACACCAGGCATACGATCAGCCCGAATGCCAGGGTAGCGACGCAGGCGCCGAGCGCCGTACGCACACCGAAGCTCGCCACGACCAACGGCAACAGGAAGGTACTGGCTGCCGAGCCCAGCCGGCTGCATGCCACGGCCAGTCCAATACCCGAGGCGCGCAGTTCTGTCGGAAACAGTTCCGGCAGATAGACGTAGACCAGTGTCGATTGCGCAGAGAGCGCGCAGGCGAACACGGCCAGCAGGACGACGACCGCGGTGTCCGGCAGTCCGCTCCAGACACTCAGCGTGAGCATCGTCAGGCCCGTGATCGCGAAACTGCCAAGCAGGAATGCCCGCCGCGAGATCCAGTCCACGATCAGTCGGCCGGCCAGCGAGCCGCTCAGGAGCGAGAGGTTGTAGGCGAGCCCGCCGAGGTAACCGCGCTGGGTGCTCAGGTGCGCGATCACCTCGGTGATGAAGGTGCCGACCGCGAAGTAGGGGACCACCTGGCAGGTGAAGAACACACATCCCACGAGGGTGTGGCGGCGCCACGTGCGTGACAGTAGCTGGCGCCACCGCCATCCCTGTCTGGAAGTCGTCACGGATCTGACGGGCGCGGCTACATCCGCGCCGATATGGGCCTGCACGACCCGCAGTGCGCGCGCGGGAAATCCCTGTTGAGTCAGCCAGAGCGGGGATTCCGGGATCGACAGGCGCAGAGGCAGGATCAACAGCGGTGGAATGGCGCTGCTCGCCAGCATCCAGCGCCACGCCTCGGGCCCTGAGTCCGTCAGCGAGTAGCCCGCCGCGTAAGCGCAAACATACCCGGCTGCCCAGGCGATGGAGAGCGTACTGAGCACTTTGCCGCGCACCCGGCGTGGGGAGAACTCGATCAGCAGCGCCTTGCTCACCACGTAGTCGGTGCCGAGAACGAGGCCGATGGCCAGCCGCAGCAGCAGCAGTTCCCAGGCCGTGGCCGCCGCGAACTGCAGAAGCGACAGCAGCGCGAGCACCGCCATGTTCCAGGCGAAGAGCGGCCGCCGACCGAATCGGTCGGCGATCGGTCCCGTGAGCAGCGCACCGGCGAACAGGCCGGCGAGCGATGCGGCGCCGATCGATCCGAGCCAGGAGGGCGACAGGTGCAGTGGCGAGCTGGCAGCGCTCAGCGAAATCCCGATGATCCCGAGACCGTAGCCATCGCTGAACACGCCACTGGTGGCGCTGACCGCCACTCGCAGGTGGAACGGACGGAACGGCGCTTCCTCGTAGTCGGCCAGGACCGTGGTCGAGCCCTGCCAACTTCCGCTCATGCCATACCGCCCGGGACCTGAAGCTGGCGGCATTGTAGGGAAATCTTCAGGTGCTGCCTACGCACGCTGCTGCGAGACCGGGTCGCCGCGCCGGCCGGCGCCGCGGCCGGATGCGCCCGTCCCGTGATTCCTTCCTGTACGATGCGCGCATGAAAGTGGCCACAGCCATTCTGGGCCTGCCGTTGGCCGCGTTGCTGGGCATCGCGCAGGCTGGAGATACACCCGTGGCGCCGACCGAGGCTGTGGGAACCACCCACGTCTCGGTGCTGACCGCGGACCAGGTGGTCCAGATCCTCGATGAAACCGTCGACTGGTATCGGACCCTGGGTACTCAGCAGCAGACGGCGAGCCAGCCGAGCGACCTGCTGATGCTGTACGCCAACCGCCAGACGGCCGACCAGGTCGTCAGTCTGGCCTTCGAACTTGCCCGCGCAAACGCCGAGTTGCTCAGCAGCGAAGCGAGCAGCGCGCCGCCTTCGGCGGATGAGAACGTCTCGCCACAGGCACTGGATCAGCAGCAGAAGCGGCTCGCGGCGCAACGGCAGGCGCTGCAACAGGAAATGGATGCTACTCGTCAGCAGCTGACCACCGGAAAGGGGGCGAAGGCCGATTTGACGGCCAAATTGTCGGAGCTGCAGGGCGAGCTCGACATGCTCAATGCGCGGCGCAATCTCCTCGATACGATGGTGCAGTTCGTCAGCGAGCGTGACGCGCGGGCGGCGAGTGCCAACGCTCTGAAGGCGCATATCGACGCCATAGCCGTTTCAATTCCCGCAGCTGCGCTGCCCGCGTCGGCCCCCGCGTCTGCTTCCGGCGGTACGTCCCCGGCAACGCCCGCTACACAGACCGCCGTGCCTCTGACCTCCGGCGGTGGAACCGGGGATAGGCTCGGCATCTGGGACCTGACCGCGAACGTGCTCAGGCTCGGCTCGAAGATCAGCACCATCGAAGCCATCGACCGTCGCACCGCCGCGCTGGCAAAGATCTTCACCGACATCCGCTCCTCTCCCATCGAGCGCCTGCAGGCACTGACGCGTCAGGGTGATGCGCTGGCCGCTCAGGCCGACCACGCGGGAAACACCGAACTGAAGGCCGTCCGGGATCAGTTCGATACGCTGGCGTGGCTCTTCAAGCAGACCTCCGCGATCCTGATCCCGTTGAGCAAGGAGGGCGTGCTGCTCAACCAGTATCGCCACAATCTCAACAGCTGGCGCGACACGATACGCCGGCAGTATCACGATGCCTGGGTGGCGCTCGGAATCCGCCTGGCCGTACTGGCGGGGCTGCTGGCCCTGGTATTCGCCGGGGCGGAATTGTGGAGGCGGGTGGTGGTGCACTACGCCCACGAGCCGCGGCGCCGCTATCAACTTCTGCTGTTGCGGAAACTGACGATGTGGACGCTCGTAACCGCCATCGTCGCGCTGACGTTCGTGACCGAACTGAGTTCCTTCGCCACCTTCGCGGGGCTCATCACGGCGGGCGTGGCGGTTGCGATGCAGAGCGTCCTGGTGTCGATCGTCGGGTACTTCTTCCTGATCGGCAAATACGGAATCCGGGTGGGCGACCGGGTCCAGATCGGCACGGTGACCGGCGAGGTCATCGACCTCGGGCTGGTCCGGATGCATCTGATGGAACTGAATTCACAGGGACCGCTCGGTGCGACCGGTCGCGTCGTGGCCTTTGCCAATTCCATCGTCTTCCAGGCCTCCGGCGGCCTGTTCAAGCAGATCCCCGGTGTTAACTTCATCTGGCGCGAGACCACGCTGAAGCTGCCTGCGGACAGCGATTACGGACAGATGAAGGAACGGCTGCTGGCCGCGGTCAGCAAGGTGGTGCACGACTACCAGGACGATATTACCCGCCAGACCCGCGAGATCGAGCGCACGACCGCCTCCGGCTCCGCCGGCGATGGCAGGCCGCAGGTGCAGTTGAACTTCCTCGCAAGCGGCGTGGAGGCCGTGGTCCGCTATCCGGTGCCGGCCCAGCGGGCCGCGGAGATCGATGAGCGCGTTTCCAGGGAGCTGCTGAACGTCATTTCGGGCGGTGCCGAAGCGGCCGCCAACCACGACTGATACAACAAACGGACGGTCCATGACGATCCATCGAACGCGGCGGTTCGCCGCCTTGGTGTGCTGCGCGTGTGTCGGAACGGCGGCCGCTCTGGAGCCGATCACGCACGAGAAATTGTGGATGATGCCGCGGGTTGGCGCGCCCGTGGTGAGCCCGGATGGCAAGTGGGTGGTGTTCTCCGTACTGGAGCCCTCCTACGAGCAGGACAAGGAAGTCAGTGATCTGTGGCTCGTGCCGGCGGACGGCAGTGCCGCGGCTCGCCGCATCACCCATACCAGGGCACCCGAATCGGACGTCACCTGGTCGCATGACAGTCGCAAGATCGCCTTCTCGACCAGACGGGAAGGCGATGAGGCCGAGCAGATCTACATCCTGGATCTGGCACAGGGTGGTGACGCCCGGCGTCTCACCCATCTCTCGACCCCTGCATCGAGTCCGCAATGGCGCCCCGACGATCAGGCCATTCTCTTCGAGTCGATGGTGTACCCGAATGCGCTCGACGATGAGGCCAACAGGAAGATCGCGGCGGAGCGCAAGGACCGTAAGTACAACGTCCGCACTTACGAGCATTTCCCGGTCCGCTTCTGGAACCAGTGGCTGGATGACCGTCAGCCGACTGTTCTGGTGCAGTCGCTGGCCCCGGGTGCGACGGCGCGCGACATTCTTTCGCCCACCGCTCTCGCCCACACCACGGGTTTCTCAGGTGTGATCCACGAAAACAGCGTGACGCTGGCCCCGCTCTGGAGTCCCGACGGATCCGAGGTGATCTTCGCTGCAACGACCGAGCGCTGGAATTCGGCTTTTGCGCACGTGGGGAATCATCTGTACCGCATGCCGGCCGCAGGCGGTGAACCCCGTATCGTCACGCCCGCGCCCGGTGAATACGCGGATGCCCGGTTCGCCCCCGATGGCCGCTCCCTCTATTTCGAATACGCGGTGCAGGACCAGGAGATCTATCACCTGGGTCGCTTGCAGCGGATCGGCTGGCCGACCCCGGGTGCTGCCGTTGCCGTCACTCCGGGTCTTGATCGGGAGGTTACCGGGTACGCCCTGACACCGGACAGCCGCAGTGTCTATCTGCTGGTGGCCGATGCCGGCAAGCAGAACCTTTATCGGGCGCCGGCTGGCGGCGGCAGGGCGGCACTGCTGGTCGAACCGGCCACGGGCGGCTACACGCATCTGGAGATCGCCGCGAAGGCGCGTCGTGCCGTGCTGATCGGCAGCTATGGCAGCTCGGTGAGCCCGCAGGAGATCGTGCGCATCGACGAATCCGCGCACCGTCACACCAACCTGACGCGATTCAACACGACGACTGCTGCCGGCATCGACTGGCAGCCGCCCGAGCACTTCTATTTCACCAGCAGCAAGCGCCGCAGCATCCACAACATGCTGGTACGCCCGCCGGGATTCGATCCGGCGCGCCGCTACCCGTTGCTGGTGGTGATCCACGGCGGTGCCGCCAGCAACAATCCCGACCAGATCAGCTTGCGCTGGAATTATCACCTGCTGGCCGCGCCCGGCTACGTCGTGCTGCTGACCGACTACACCGGCTCCACCGGCTTCGGCGAGCAGTTCTCGCAAGCCATCAAGCTGGACCCGCTGCGCACACCCGGACAGGAACTGGTCGAAGCCGTGGATGCCGCACTGGCACGATACAGCTTCATCGACGGAACCCGCGTGTGCGCTGCCGGCGCGAGTTACGGCGGACATCTCGCCAACTGGCTGGAAGCCTCCACCACACGCTTCCGCTGTCTGATCAGCCACGCCGGTGAGGTGGACCTCACGACTCAGTGGGGCGAGAGCGACTTCATCTACGATCGCGAGCTGACCAACGGGGGGCCACCCTGGGCCGGGGGCACCCTCTGGCGCGACCAGAGTCCGCTCAGTTACGCCGCGAACTGGAAGACGCCGATGTTGCTGAGCATCGGCGAGCGGGATTACCGGGTTCCGATCGGCAACACGCTCGAGGCCTGGAGCGCACTGCAGCGAATGCACGTCCCCAGCCGTCTGCTGGTGTGGCCGGATGCCTGGCACTGGATCCTCAGACCCGAGGACAGCCGTCACTTCTATCAGGAGGTGCACGGGTGGCTGGCCCGCTGGCTGGGCGAGGCGCCGGCGGGAACCGCGGGGACGGTCGCGAGCCCCTGAGTGGTCCTGAGCCCCT
>DATKLO010000050.1:0-42615 GCA_035542375.1 Steroidobacteraceae bacterium
CTGGACGTTTTTCCAGTCGATACGGTACGCAGCGATGTCCACCGACAGCCTGCGCTGCCACAGGTCTGCCTTCGCGCCCAGCTCGTAGTTCCAGACCGAGTCAGGCTCGTAAAGCGGCGCGTAGGCATTGTTGAGCGTGCAGCCGATATTCGATGGCAGGCCGACGTTCGGGCCGCCCGGCCGGTAGCCCTTGGAGGCAGTCGCGTACAGCGTCGAATCGGACACCGGGTGATAACTGAGCACGAGGCGCGGACTGTTGCCACTCGCGCGGGCGTGCACCAGCGGCTGGTTTGGAGCAGCCAGCGCGCCGGTTTGGGTGTTCTCCAGAGAATCACGCAGCTGGTAATAGCGATCGCCGAGGGTCAGCTCGACTCTGGGCACTATTACGTAGGTCAGATCGGCAAAGACCGCTGCCTGCTGATCGATCACAGCCTGATCGAAGCTGTAGAGGAGCGAACTGTCGGTCTGACCGATCGCGGCCGCGAAATCCGCGCTTCCGGTGAACTCGTCGGTGTGCTGACGGAAGTGACTGAAATACGCCCCCGCAACCCAGCGCAGCCGTTGCTGCGCCGGCGAGGTCAGCCGGAATTCCTGCACGAAACCGGCGTTGGTGGAAATCACCTGATCGGTCCCCGGCGTGTTGGGCGGATACGGCACGCCGAACGCGGGCGCGAGATTCGCCCAGAACAGCGTGAAGTCGCTCCAGGTATTCACATCCCGGGACAGTACCGAGGTCGAGGACAGCAGGTTCGCAAAGCCGAAGTCGTAGTTGACGGCCAGATTGCCCACGGTGAGCCGGCTGTTCTGCGGCGAAGCATAGTAGGCAGCGGTCGTGAACCGGGGCAGATTGCTGTAGTACTCGGCCTTGCTGGCCGCGGTCACCTCGGAAAACATCAGGCTCGGCGAGATGGACAGGGCATCGCTCGGGCGCCAGGAGGCGAGGATCCGCCCGCCTTTGATGTCCACCTCGTTGATATGGCGATCGGTGCGGGTGTCGCTCGGCTGCGGATCGTTGAAATCCCCCGGGATGAGGCGGTCGACGTAACCGGGCACGTGCTCGTAGGTTCCGACGATCCGAACCGCGAATGTCGAACCGACCGGCACGTTGACCGCCGATTTGGCGACATACCCTGCGCCACCACCTTGCATGCCGGAACCTCCCAGTTCCGCATTCACGGCGAAATCCGTGAAATTCGGCTGCGCCGTGAGTACACGCAGGGCGCCGCCCATCGAGCTCGATCCGTAGAGCGTACCCTGCGGGCCACGGAGCACCTCGACACGGTCGACATCGAAGAAGTCGATGTCCGGTGCCCCTGTGTATCCGTCCGTGCGCACATCGAGCGGCGTCTCGTTCAAGTAGTACGCCACCGTAGGTGCCAGCCCGTAGGAAGCGCCAAGGCCACGGATGGCCAGCGTCGATTCTCCTGGACTCAGGGTGTCGAACGACAAGCTGGGTACGCGCTGTGCCAGATCCGCAGTTCCCTGCAGATGCAGCTGGCCGAGAGAGTCCCCGCTGATGGCGGACACGGCGGCAGGCACATCCTGCAGGTTCTGGGAGCGCCGCTGTGCGGTGACCACGATTTCCTCGAGGCCCTCGTCCGCGATCACCGGACCACACAGTGACAGTGCGAGGATCATGCCCGGCACGAGCGGACGGATGGTCATGTCAGCAGCTCCAGTGCCTGGCCGGCACCTCTCTTGCCTTCGAGCATTGCGTGCGCCATGTTCATGTTGCCCTGTAGTTCGGAGTGCGCGAAAACGATGCGGCCGTGCGGCAGGCGTATCTGTTCTGGTGGCGGCAGCGCGCCCGCGGTGCCGTGGAAGAAGCCGGGCATAGGTGCCATGTACGCATGTCCCCAGCGGTTCAAGACGATTGCAGCGATATCGCGCCGCGCGTCGAATCCGCCCGAGGCAAACATTTCGGTCATCTGCTCCCGCAGGCGCCTCTCGAGATCCGCATACGAGGCCCCCAGGAGCTGGGCTCGCGCGGCGGGACCTTGCATCTCGGGCGACACTGTGGGGTTCATGAACGGGATGTAGAACGTCAGCACGACCGGACTGTCGGGAGTCAGGCGGCGCGGATTCCTGTCCAGGGTCACATTGCGCCGCACGCACACGTGCCAGCCGAATCCCGAGAACCAGCGCGCAATCGGGAATCCGAGCCGGTCGAAGAACCGCCAATTGCGGACAGCCACGTTTGCCGTCAGAACGGGTCCGTAGTGGAACTGCGCGTACGCTGCCCGGTGCGCCTCCGGAAGATCTCCGACCACGTTCCGGTTGACCCAGCCTCCGGAAGCCATGACAACGGCCTTGGCGCGTACGAAGCGTGTCTTGCCGTCCTTGACGTACTGCAAGAGCACCGATGGGGCGCTTTCAGCTGGGCCTTCGTGGCGCACGTGCACCACAGTCGCGCCCGTGCGAAAGCGAATCGGTGCATTCTCGGCATCCAGAGCGGCCGAGTTGAAACGCCCCTGGAGCGCAGCCTGAAGGGGCGTAGCGCCGGTCAACGCCTGCGGCAGGATGGCCAGCAGCATGCGGCGGTAAATCCCGCTGTTGCCACCCGGAAAGGACACCACGTTGATGTCGACGAATCGACTCTGGGCTGAACTGGGAATCGTGCCCGGCAACGTCAATCGCTTGGCCGCGAGTGCCGAGACGGCGTTGCCGCAGACCCCAAAGTTGCCGACGCACAGCAGCGGGTCGATGTAGCTCCTGACCTCACTGCCATATCCGAGCTGGTCGAGGAGCTCGTAGTAGGTGATCGAGTCGAGCCAGCGATCCGCATCCGGCCTGCCCGACACCACATCGCGCCGGTTGTTGACGAAATCGTCCAGCTGGCGCTGCACGGGCTGCGGCCAGGGCGTGTTCCTGAACTGTGAGGCGATTGGATTGCGGGCCCAGCCGGTCCTCGGGAAGTAGTAGCCCACCTCGTAGGGCGCCTCCACGATCATCGGATCGAAGTGTTCGGTCGGCAGCCGGTACTTCTGCGCACCGCCGGCCAGAGGCTCGAGCGGATACTCCAGCGGCAAGCCGAGTTCGTGGTAGTAATCCACGTACACCTGGTAGCGGCCGCCGCCTGCCTGGTAGTCCTTGTCAGGGATGAGCCCCGCGTTCGAACCCTGCGGTGCGGTCAGATGGACGCCGTCCACTTCGAAGTCGTTTTGTTTCGCCTCACCGCCCAGCACCGGGTGGTTCTCCAGCAGCAGGCAGGTCTGCCCCGGTTTGCGCTGCTTGTGGAACTCGTAGGCGACGGACAGGCCCGAGAATCCGCCGCCTACGATGACCAGATCATGACTCTCCACCGCAGAGCCGGGTTCGAGCACCGGATACTGGCGATCACGTATACCGTGAGCCGCGTCTCGCACTGCCTCGGTGTTGCCGTTTGACCATCGGTAATCACCGATGCCACCGTACCCCGTCCACGCCGAGCCGGACGGACTGTACGGATGAGGGCCGCGCGTGGCCGCGTTCGTCAGACCCGCACCCCCCGACACCAGCGCAGCTCCCGAGCCTGCCAGCACACCGTTGACGAAATCGCGCCGCGTAATGGGACACCTCAGGCCAAGGCTGTCTGCGGGTTTTCGGTTCATGATCCGGGTAGTCCTCAGGATGCCGAAGAGGCGGTCCGCAACGCATCGACCCGGTTGTGCTCGCCTTCCCTCGCGACGAATCGGCCTGCGCATAGCAGTGGTATGACGACCAGCGTCGCAAGGCACTCCACCGCGACCAGGGACATCTGGAGCGACTGATGTCCGAAGCGCACGGCCAGCGCGTCGCTCAGGCTCCCTACCAACACCGGACCGACGGCAAGGCCTGCAATGCCGGCCACCAGCAGGGTCAGCGCGCTGGTCGTCGCGCGGAGTTCCGATGGGACATGCACGAAGCAAGCGCCCCACAGGGCACCATTCGTGCTGTACACGGCCAGCGCGTAGGCGGCATTGAGAACGAAGGCAACGCCAGCATTGGGGGCCAGCAGCATGCAAAGACCGGTTGGTATGGCGACCACGTACATGGCCGCGGGAAACCAAACCAGCCACCGCACGTCGCGTCGCGCGAGCGCAGCGACCAACATGCCACCCAGGACACTGCCGGGGATGCCGCCGACGGCGATCGCCAGACCGTAACGGAAGCCGACCTCCTCGACTGACAGGCCAAACTGCCTGACGTAGTACGAGGGTAACCACTGACTGAGGCCGTACTCGACCAGCATCGCAAAGCAGACCGATGTCAAGACGAGCACATAGGAGCGAAGAGCAGCCAGACGGTGAACGACCTGTCGCAGCGACACGCTCCCCCGAGCCTCCGAGCCATGGACTCGTAATGGCTCAGGCAGCGTTGTCCAGGTCACTGCAGCCAGCACTGCGCCGGCGCACGCAAATGCAGCTATGGCCTCCCGCCAGCCGAGATACGTACCCAGCCAGCCACCGGCCACCATTGCGAGAGTGGCCCCGAGCACCCCGCCGGCGGAATGCATCCCGAGCGCAAACGGCCGCTTTTCCGGTGTGACGTAGTCCCCGAGCAGCGAGTGCGAGGCGGGGATGCCCACTGACTGAGCAGCACCCAGCATGACCCGAGCCGCGAGCAACTCGATGAAGGAGCGCGCAAGCCCGAAGAGGCCCGTCGCCAGGCTCCAGATGAATATCGCGACCGACAGCCAGCGCACGCGCCCATGACGGTCCGCAAAGCGTGCCAACGGCACGCCGGCGACGGCATAGAGAATGGCGAATCCGCCCCCGATGAGGAAGCCGAGTTGCGCATCGGTCAATGCGAGGTCGGCCTTGATCGCAGGCAGCAGGATCGAGACCACCATGCGCTGCCCGTAGTTGGCGATGTTCACCAGACACAGCAGCAACACGGCATACCCGGTGTAGCGTTTCGATGACGCGCGTGTCACAGGCTCTCGCGCATCAAAGCCAGGTAACGGTCGATGAAATCGACGACCAGACTCTCGAGCGTCGAGTAGGGTCCGGGCACGTAGCCGCTCGTCGTCACTCCGGCGGCATTGAGTTCGATAAGATCCTTGTCCTGCCGCGTGGTCTCATCCCAGACGAAGATCAGATCAGCGATGTCGTAATCCTTGCCGGCGACGGCATCCTCGCGCACGAGCCAGCGCATGACGACATCGGTGGTATGGGCATCCACAGGCAGGTAACTGACCATCAGCGCGTGGTCGCATGCCCCCATGACATACGACAGGAATCCCACGCAGCCGGTCGTCACGCTCTCGTCGTAGTGGGAAATCCTGCCGAGCAGCGGCGCGAGCGCCTGTCCATCGCGGGAAGCCGTGAGTTTCCCCGGTGCCAGCGGCCACGTGCCCGCGCGGCACAGCTGACCACCTATTGTGGTCAGCTCGCTGCGCCCGGTGGGCACACCGCTGGCGCGCATCCTCGCCTGCCAGCTCGCTCGGTAGGCCGCGAAATCCTGTACGGCCGCCTCCGAGACATGCTCATCGGCGCGGACGAACGCGTTGACGGCTGTGTATTCCGGGTGACTCGGCAGACAGTGGTAGCACTCGAGATTGTTCTCGATGCACAGTTTCCAGTTGGCGCCGATGCGGTAGCTGCGCTCCGCGGCAACCTTGCAGTGCTCGAGATCGTAGCGCTGCCAGTAGGGGCGCACCGGGTTCAGCAATTCCGTGGGGTCGGGTGCCCGTTCAGGATCCAGGCTGACGAATATCAGTCCTTCGAAGAGCCTGACACCGCAGCGCCGCAGGCCATGGGCCGTGCGGTCGAGTCCTTCGGGCATGTGGCGCCAGGCTGCCAGCTCGCCCGTGAGCTTGTAGCTCCATCCGTGGTAGCGGCACCGAAGCAGCGCGGCGTGACCGCTCTTTGCCTCGCAGATCCGCGCGCCACGATGCCGGCACACGTTGTGATACGCGTTGACGGTTCCATCGCCGCCACGCACCACGATCACGGCCGCTCCCAGGGCATCCACGGTGAAATAGTCGCCCGCACCCGGGATCTGCGATACGTGGCCCACGAGCAGCCATTGAGCACCGAGGAAATGGGAAGCCTCGTGGGAAAAGATATCGCTCGCGACGTAGAACTGGCGCGCAAGACTGCCGCCCCTGCGGTGCCCTGCGACCAGGTCAGCTATCTCTGCGGAGATCCCCATGATCTTCTACCCCCGTGCGGCCCGGTTCGGTCGATGTCGCCCGGCCACCCCGGTATGCAATCTACTCATTCCCGGGCGGGTCCCGTTAATCGCGTCGTATGCAAATGATGAAATCGTACCGACAGGGTCACAGCGGTCGAGGCACAGCGTCACGCGGATCGCATGAAACGACCGATGAAGACTGATATTTTATGACCCTCGGGCAGTACGACTCCCCTGCCGTAACACCTGCGAGCCTGACGCACTTCATGGCCAATCGCGTTCTGATCAGCTCCGACGATGCGGACCTGTGGGGAAAACTCGAGGCAATCCAGCAACTCGATCCCGCGGTCAGTGGCGGTATCCAGGGCGTCGTCTACGGGCGCCGGCCGCACTCACGTGACGTACCCATCACCGGTCTGGTCGAGTCCGGTTATGAGGAGATCCATGAGGTGGAGACGGGCTTCTGCGTCCACATCACCGACGCGGTCATCGGCCAGGATTGGCGACTCACGGCGAGCAGCCTGGGTGCGACACTTCGGTTGCGGCTCGTCTTCGCGGGTGAGGCGGGTTACGCGGCGCGGGAAAGCCATCTCAGTGATGAATCAACGCGTTGCTCCTTCATCATCCTGCCGCCGGGCGAGATGCTCACGGCGAGCTTCAAAGGGGGCACAGCGTATCGCTATTGCTCACTGAGTATCAGTCGGGACTATCTGGTACGGACGCTGGCTCTGGCCGATGACGAGTTGCCAGCCGTGTTACCCATGTACTGGGCGCGCCGCGAGGCGGCGATGGGTCATTTCGGAGCCTCGAAAGCGGCGCTGAACCAGGCCAGCCGCCTGTTCAACATCCGCTCCAGCCCCGGGTGGCGCGATCTGACCGTGCGCGCTCTTTCGCTCGAACTGCTGAGCATGCTGTTGCGCGACTGGCGAGCCGCCCGTTCGCACCTGCGCGCCGCAATCCGCATCACACCCGCCGAGCGCGCGCGCCTGATCAGGATCCGCGAGCAGATCGATGCCGACCCGGGGGCTCCCCTCACGCTGACCGGCGCCGCCGGGCGCACCAGACTCAGCCGCAACAAGCTGCATTACGGCTTCAAGCAATGCTTCGGTGTCTCCCTGCACGAGTACCGAACCGAACGGCGCATGGATATGGCGCTGAAGCTGCTGCAGGAAACCCGGCTCCCGATCAGCGATGTCGCCGCCCGCGTGGGTTACGATGAGCCCACGAACTTCACGGCGGCCTTCAAGAAACACTTCGCATCGCTTCCGCGCGAGGTGCGCACTCCGTCGCGGCGCTCATGAGGCCCGCACGAGGCGGTAGTGCGCGACCAGCCACTGCGTGCCGTCCTGGTAGCCAAAGGTCTCGGCGCAGGCCATCCAGAACATGCGCCAGCGCTGCTCCCACAGCGCCGCGCCGGCTGCTCCGTAGGCCGCGCGCAGTATCCGCCGCACCTGCGTGCGATTCTCATCCTGGCGGCGCAGCCAGTCATTGGCGGTGCGTGCGTAGTGTGTGCCGTCGACCAGCCAGCGCCGCTCGCAGGCGAGATCGCGGCCGAACCACAGCAGGGTATCCGCGGCCGGCATCAGGCCGCCGGTGAAGAAATGCCGCCCCATCCAGTTGTCCGCTCCATCGGTCTCGAACAGGTACAGATACGTGCGGTGCGCAAAGACGTGTACGAACAGCTTGCCGCTCACCTTCAGCCACCCGGCGATGCGGGCAAGCAGCGTCTCGTAGTTGCGCATGTGCTCGAACATCTCTATGGAGACGCACCGATCGAACAGACCTGCCGGTAGCGCGAGCTGATTGATGTCCGTGGTAATGACCCGAACGTTGGTGAGTCCCTGTTCGCGGCAACGTGCCTCGATGAAGGCACGCTGGGCCTGGGAATTCGAGACCGCCAGGATTCGCGCGCGTGGATACCGGCTCGCCATCCATAGCGTCAGCGAGCCCCAGCCGCAGCCCAACTCGAGAATCTCCTGACCGTCGGCCAGCTCGGCACGCTCGCCATACAATTCAAGCATCGCCTCCTCTGCCTGCGCCAGGGTCTCGCCGCCGCGCGGGTAGTAGGCACAGGAGTACTTGAGGCGGGGCCCCAGGCACTGCACGAAAAACTCCGGCGGGAGTTCGTAGTGCTGCGTGTTCGCCGCGTCGGTATGCACCGCGAGCGCGCCCTCGCGCAGCAATGAAAGCCGCTGCTGCAGCTGGCGTTCCTGCACCTCGGGGCCGCCGGCGATCTCGGAGCGCAGACGCTGCGCGCACAGCCGCCGGACGCCGAGGCGGATCAGCGAATCCGGCAACAACCCCCGTTCAGCCAGACCAAGCCATCCGCTGGCCGGCGCATCGACGGGGAGCGGTTTTGTCGGGTCGCTGATGCAATCGAGAACCGAGCTCATGGGTGTGCCTCCGGTGTCTGGAGCGGGATGCGCCGTGGCGGCCAGGGAAACAGCATCGAGGTGGATCTCTGGTATTCCCGGTAGTCCTCGCCCCGTGTGCGCAAAGCCTGGGCCTCGGTGTACGGGATACCGCTCACGTAACGCAGGAACACGTACATGACTATTGGTCCGCTGAGCGTCACCCACCCCTGCGGTGCGCCCACAGCGAACGCCACGTACGCAAACCAGTGCAGCCACTCAAAGAAGTAGTTGGGATGGCGCGAATAGCGCCACAGTCCGACGCGGCAGGTATGACCGCGGTTGGCGGGATCGGCGCGAAAATGGGCAAGCTGCGCATCGGCGATCGACTCCCCGGCGATACTCAGGCACCACCAGGCGGCACCCGCGGCCAGCCACAGCGGATTCACGCGGGCATTTGATGCGCCGATCACAAAGGGCACTGAAAAGATCGCCACGAGCAGCGCCTGGAATTGAAACAGCGCCAGGAATCGCAACTGATCCCCTTGCCAGTGTTCGCGCAGCGCCCGGTAGCGACCGTCTTCGCTCTCCCCCCGTACGCGTCGCCACAAGTGAAGCGCCAGGCGCAGCCCCCAGAAACCGCCGCACACGCCGATCAGCAGGCGCGGCACCGTGGCTCCGGTGCCCAGAAGCGCCGCCAACATCGCCGCGACACCGAGACCCGCCGACCACAGGACATCGACGATCCCTGCGTTGTTGTGGCGGCGCTGCCAGAGCCAACCCAGCAGCATCATCAGCACAGCCAGCCCGAAGATGAGCCCGAGAGTCGTGAGAGGCGTCATGCGCTTACGCTCACGAGGACAAACAGCGCTACACCCCATCCCACCGCGAGTGCCACGATTGCTTCAGCGGGTGGCGAACTGAAGGTTACCGCCTGCGACAAACGGGCCGCGGCCAAGTAGGCCAAGGGGCCGCCTGCAACACCGAGGACTGTCGCGGTCAGCCGGCGCCTGCGCAGCCACGCGAGGGAGTGATTGAGAGTGAGTGCAAAAGCGCCCCAGAGCGCAAGGATCCACAGCGGAGCGCCACCGGGAGGGACGGCCGGTGTGGGTGCGGCGTAATGCAGCAGCCCTCCGAGCGAGAGGGCGCCATCGAGAACAGCGCCCAGCATCACGGCGAGCGCGAGGAGCTTGAGATCGGCGCGAGGGGCATGCGAAAGAGCCAGCTGGCAGGCCGCGAATATCGCCAGCCCCGCAACCGCTGGCCACACGAGCCCGCGGCCTGCTCCGATCACGGCGATGAACCAGACGATCTGGTAACCGAGGAAATTGGCGAGCGATCTCATGTCTTGGGCGCGGACACGTATTCGGGCGCGGGCCCGCATTCAGACGGGGACCCGAATTCGGCCCCGGAGCCGTCTTGCGGCACTGGACCGTGGTCGCGCACTGCTGCGCAATCGGGCGTGGGCCGGTAACCGGGCGCGGCGAACAGCATCTGGGCCACGCCGATCGAGCGCTCGCGGAAGCCGCCCTCGCAGTAGGCGAGGTAGTACTCCCACATGCGAATGAAACGCTCGTCGAAACCGAGCGCGCGCACCTCGGCGCGACGCGCGAGAAAGGCCTGCCGCCACGCTTGCAGCGTGCGTGCATAGGAGAGCCCGAAATCCTCGAGGTGCACGAGCGCCAGCTCGCAGGATTGAGTCTTGGCGGCGAGCAGCGCTGCGATGGAGGGAATGAAACTGCCCGGGAAGACGTGGCGCTTGATGAAGTCCACCGAGCGTAACGCCTGTGCGTAGCGATGGTCTTCGATGGTGATCGCCTGCACCAGTGCGAGACCTTCGGACGACAACAGCCTGCCCAGCTGGGCGAAGTACGCGGTCAGGTAATCAGCGCCGATGGCCTCGACCATCTCGATCGACACGAGCTTGTCGTAGCGGCCCTTGAGCGAGCGATAGTCTTCCAGCAGGACTGTCACGCGATCCTCGAGGCCAGCGCGACGGACGCGCTCGAGCGCAAGTTGCCGCTGCTCAGTGGAGATGGTCGTGGTGGTCACACGGCAGCCATACCGGCCGGCGGCATACAGGGCGAACCCACCCCAGCCGGTACCGATCTCCAGTACATGATCGCCGGAGGTGAGTGCGAGGCGCTCACAGATCCGCGCCAGCTTGCGCTCCGAGGCCTGTGTCAGGGTGTCGTCGGGCCCTTGCCAGATCGCCGATGAGTACATGAGGTCGGGAGACAGGAAGAGCGCGAAGAACTCATTGCCGAGATCGTAGTGGGCGGCAATGTTGCGCCGACTGCCCGTCAGAGTATTGCGGCGCAGCCCGTGAGCCGCCCGCAGTGCCCATCCCGCGAGGCGGGCGGACCCGCTTTCCAGCCCGTCGAGCAAAGCACGGTTCAGGACCAGAATGCGCACCAGCGCGACCAGATCATCGCAGGACCAGAGTCCTTCCATGTACGCCTCGGCGGCGCCGACGCTGCCGCGAGAAGCCACCGCGCTGTAGAAAGCTCCGTCATGCACAACGATGGTCACGCGCAGGACGGCCTCGCGATCACCGAACTCTGTGACTCCGTACGGATCTTCGATGCGCACGAGACCGCACCGCAGCACCCTCAAACCACCCAGCACGCGCCTGCGCAAAATGCGGCTGAGAAAGGAGTCCGGCAAGCGGGCTGAATCACGCGGGAGTGCAAGGTCAGGCCTCATGGGGTGTGCCTTTCGGGTGCTCGTAGAAGGGATTGCGTTTCATCCATAGCCTCAGCGCCTGCCAGTAGATCGCCAGGCTCACCTGCCCACTCATCAGTGGATAGCGCCAGAGCACACGGCGCAGCCCGGCAGCATCAAGGGGCCGGCGGCGCAGCGAGAGGCTGGCATCGAACTCCAGCACCTGGTCCCGCATGACCTGCATATGCACGCTCAGGGCTTCGCCCGGAGCGGTGAAGCGCCAGGCGTACTCGCGTTGCATGGGCATGAACGGCGAGACGTGGAAGTCCTTCGCAAAGTGCCAGTTGAGCGTGCGTCCGCTGCGGGTTGCCGCGCCGCAAGCGAGCACATACGCATGCCGCTCCCGCCAGGGTGTGTTGGTTATCTCCGCTACGATGGCCTCGAGCCCGTCATCCACAGTCGCGCCATAGCAGTAGTAGAACGTCACGGGATTGAAGCTGTAACCGCCATAGCGCAAATGGGTCAGCATTCGGATCGGCCCAGTCGGCCGTTGCCCCGTCACTGCCGCCACGCGAGAACGAACCGCCTCCTCGAGCGACAACTCAGTCGGGCCGAGAAAGTCGTCACGGCGGAACTCTGCGATGTTGCGATGCCCGACAGACCAGAACCAACGTCCCGTGAATACACGGTCGATCTCTGAAAGATCCAGATAGAGCTGCGCGATGCGGTAACGGAAAACGTGTGCGTGCGGGCTGTAGCGCCTATGGCGCACCCACCCCTCGTACACCGAGCTCGCGAGGGGTGCGCCCGGCGCAGAGTCGGCCCGCGAAGCCTGCATGGCCCCAGGAGTCACCGTGATGTTCTGCGCGCTCAAGTGGCAAGCCCCGGCGCCACAAGCGGCGTGGTAGCTGTCAGCGCCGCAGAGCTGGCCCGCGCCTCGCCCCACTCGACGCCGAGAGCCTGCGCGACCTCCACCGCGCTGCGCAGCCCGTCCTCGTGGAATCCCCAGCCCCAGTAGGCGCCCGCGAGCCAGGTGCGCCGCTGACCCTGCAGCTGCGCGCGCTGGCACTGCGCCGCGACCGCACTTGCGGTGTAGAGCGGGTGGGCATAGCTCAGACGCCGAAGCACCTTTTCCGGCCGGACCAGGTCCGTGCCGTTGAGAGTCACCACGAACGTCTCCGGTGCGCTGATCCCCTGGAGCAGGTTCATGCAGTAGCTGACACTGCAGCTCCGCCCTGCGGCACGCGGCACGAACGCATTCCAGGCCGCCCAGGCCCGCCGGTTGCGCGGAAGAACAGAGGTGTCCGTGTGCAGGAGTACCTCGTTCGGCTGGTACGGAATGGCGCCCAGGACTTTGCGTTCCATGTCGCTCGCGTCGTGCAGAAGCGCCAGCGACTGGTCGCTGTGGCAAGCAAGTACGACGTGATCGAATCGCTCCGTCCCGGCCGGACTGTCGATCAGAACGCCGGCGGTCTGGCGGCGCACGGCGTGCACCGGGCAGGCGAGCCGCTCGCTGACATTCCAACGTTTGCGCAGCGCGTGTACATAGCTCGAAGAGCCTCCGCGAATCACCCTCCACTCGGGTCGGCCGCGCAGTGTGAGCATGTGGTGATTGGCCATGAAGCGAACCACGAATTGCGCCGGGAAGCCGAGCACTTCCCCCGGTGGCGCCGACCAGAGAGCCGCTGCCATAGGAACCAGATGCTCATCGCGAAAGGCCACACCGAAGCCCCGTTCGGCCAGGTACTCAGCCAGTGTGGGTCCAGGGGCGGGCTCACCGAGGAGCGCCGGAGCCTCGCGGTAGAAGCGCAGCAGGTCCCGCAGCATGCCCAGAAAGCGCGGCGAACACAGATTGCGCCGCTGACAGAACAGGGTGTCGAGGTTCGTCGCGCTGTACTCGAGGCCGCTGGCTTCGTTGTGCACCGAAAAGCTCATCGTGGTGGGTTGCGAGGCGACCCGCAGATCATCCAGCAAGCGCGTGAGGAGCGGATAATGCGCGTGGTTGAAGACGATGAACCCCGTGTCGATGGCGTAGCGGCGACCGCCCAGCTCGATATCGTGAGTGTCCGTGTGTCCGCCGAGACGATCCGCGGCTTCAAACAACGTGACCGCATGCCGGGTTGACAGAAGCCAGGCGGTCGCGAGTCCCGCGATACCCGAGCCGACGACCGCGATGCGCATCAGCGCCCCCTGCCCTCGAGCACGCGCGCGGGTACGGGCTTCAGACCCCGTACCAGGCCGCAGAGCGCCATCAGGCGCAGCCCGTAATACGTCAGGTCCACTTCCCACCAGCGAAAGCCCTGGCGCGCCGAGCCCGGAAAATAGTGATGGTTGTTGTGCCAGCCCTCCCCGAAGGTCAACAGGGCCAGCCACGCGTTGTTGCGACTGTCGTCGCGGGTTGCGAAGCGCCGCGTGCCGAAGCGGTGAGCGAGCGAGTTGATGGTCACCGTCACATGAAACAGCACGACCGTCGAGACGAAGAACCCCCAGGTGAGCAGCTGGCCGCCGCTGGTGCCGAGCGCGGGGGCGAAGCGGGCCAACAGGGACCCGCAGCCGTACAGCAGGGCCGCGAATGCAATCGGCACTACAATGTCGTAGCGGTCGAGCCAGCGCAGCTCGGGGTAGCGTGCCAGGTCGGGGATGCGCTTCCAGTCGGTAGGAAACGCCTCAGAGCTCAGGAACCACAGCATGTGACTTCGCAGGAAGCCGTACCGCGGTGAGTGTGGATCCGCCGGAGTGTCCGCGTGCAGGTGATGACGCCGATGGTGGGCAGCCCACCACAATGGTCCGCGCTGCACGCAGGAAGCCCCGAGGCAGGCGAACAGGAACTGCACCGTGCGCGAGGTCCGAAAGGTCCGGTGCGCAAAGTAACGATGATAGAAGGCGGTGATCGCGAACATGCGCACGACATACGTAGCCGCCGCCACCGCGAGCGCGGTACCCGACACCCCGACCCAAAACACCGCGAGGCAGGCCAGATGAAGGCCGACGAAGGGTGCAGTCCGCAACCAGTCGACGCGTGCGCTGTCTGCGTCCGCCACGGCGACGCTGGTGTCGATCCAGCGCAGCAGCGAGCCTATGAGGCGCTGCGACCGATTGATGGCGGCCGCCCGGAACGTGGACATGGGGATCTCCTCGGCGTTCTTTCGTTCAGATACGAACGCCGCGCTCCCCGGGATGCACCTGGAGAGCGAAAGTCCCCTCTAAATCGTGATCGCTCCCTTGGCGATGACCGGGCCGCTCGGTGCGGTGTGGGGCATCCCGGAGGCGGGCTCAAGAGTGATGGCGAGCACGGAGCCCGGCGCGACCAGCGCCGCGCGCGAGTCGGGCGGCACTTCCACTGTATGGGCCTTGTTGATGGACACGGCGCCGAGCGAACGAGGTGCCTGCCCTGCCGGAATGATCCAGAGTTCCGGCACACGGCCCTGCGCGTCCGCGGGCGCGGGTATCGGTACCATCAGTACGGTTCCACGCGTGCGATCGACCGAGGCGAGCCAGCCCGGAGTACCATCGTTGTGCGCGAGGGTCGTAACCGGCTTAGCCGCCGGTTCCGGCACGCTCGGCACCACGGCAGTGGGGACCGCGGGTGGAACCGGCGGGCGCGTCAGCCACAGGGTCACAGCAGCCAACGCGGCGAACGCGGCAACGCCGCGCCAGAGCGCCAGACTGCCCCAAAGCGAGAAGCTCCGTGTCGAGGAGCGCCAGCCCAGTTCGCGGCAGAGCCGCTCCCACACGTACTCCGGCACACGCACCGGCGCCAGAGCGGACAGCCACGGAGCCAAGCGCCGTTCCCAGGCGCCAACTCTCGCCGCAAAGGCCGGATCGCGATCGCGTCGGACTTGGGCCGCGCCTCGTGCCTCCGCACTGAGCACCCCGAGAACGAGCTCACCGGCCAGCACGTCGTCGTCGGGTGGCTCCGTGCCTTCGGGATCACGCTCAGCCGGTGGTGGCATCCGGGTGCTCATGGTTCCAGACAGGCTCGCAGCTGCATCAGACCCCGCCGGACCCAGCTTTTCACCGAGCCCAATGGGGCCTGCATGCGTGCGGCCAGCTCCTCATATGTGAAGCCGCCGAAGAACGCCTCACGGATCAGCGAGCGGCGCCGCGGTTCGAGTTCTTCGAGGCAACGGCTCAGGCGGTCGCGATCACTGCTGGCTTCGGCTTCCTCGTCGGGCGATGCGCCGGGGTCTGGTAGCTCAGCGGCCATCTCGATCGTGCCGAGCGTGCTGCGTGCCGGTCGCGTGCGTAAACGGTCAATGGCCCGGTTGCGTGCCGTAGTTGCCAGCCAGCCCATGACGCTACCCTGGCGCGCATCGTATTGCGCCGCCTTGCGCCATACCGCGGTGAACACTTCCTGCAGCACCTCTTCCGCCTCGGCTCGCTCGCCGAGCACCCGCAGGCAGATGCCAAAGAGGCGGTCAGCCGTGGACCGGTAGAGGGTCTCGAAGGCGGCCCGGTTACCGAGCGCGACCTGCGGTAACAGCGCTTCGGGTGATTCTTCAGACTGCTCGCCGATGGGCTTGGACATGGGGCCTTGAATTGTCGTTTCCGGATCGATGAGTCATGGCGACTCGGGTTGCGGCATCCGCCGCAGGCCGCTCACATCATAGCCTTGCGAAACCAGCAGTGTCCGCATTCGATCGTAGTCCGCCTCGGCAATCCGCGGTGCGCGGGCCATGATCCAGGCGTAGTCACGTTTCTGGCGGCCGATCACCGTCAGCTGGTAGTCAGGGTCAACATACATGATGCGGTAGTCCGCCCTGATGGGCCAGACGAATTGCATGCCCCAGACCGCACCACCCCCGTCGGCGCGCACGAAGCCCGTGGGCGTATAGCGCTTCAGCGGGCCGTCAAAGCCGCCGTCACGGAACTCAAACACAGTGCTCACCCGACCCTGTCCGTCCAGGTGGTACGACTCCCTGGGTGCGTAGGCGCTACGCTCGATGCGCGTTGGAATGCAGGCGATGACGTACCAGTCGCCCATGAAGCGGGGGATATCGACATGGGGCACGATGGCGAGCGGCGGGCGCGAGCGGCAGCCGCCGAGTGCCGCCATCAGTCCAAGCACCGCCAGTGCAGCCAGACCCGAAACTGCGGGGATGTATCTCACGGCAATGGGTCCATGACGCCACTGTCAGGCGAACGGGCGGGGTCGTGAAGAGCGCTGATCATCACAGCCTTATACGGCGTCCCGACCCCCATGGATGCAGAGATCGATGTCTCCATCTGCCCGGCTGTTGACGATGCCTTGCGGATCAAGACGTTGCGCATGGGACGGAGCTGGCCACGCCGAGCCTTGCCGCGCGCCCGGCCGGCGCGGACGCGCGGATCAGAATTGATACGAGAACCGTACCATCAGCACCCGCGGGCGCAGAGGAATAACCGCCTTGATGAATTGCGCGGCTGAGATGTTGGTCGGTCCGTACGCATCGGTCAGGTTGGTGCCTTGAATCTGCACCGTCCAGTTGTCCATGATGAGGCCGCAGGCGGCATCATATACAGTATATCCAGGTATCGTGTACTTGAGCACGGAGCTGCTCGGAGGATTCTGCTCCGGATCGTTGCCATCCGGGTAGTTCTCCGGCGTGTTGCGCATCGGGCCGATATGGCTCGCACTGACCATTGCGAACGGTTTGAAGGGACCAGCACTCCATTGGTAGTGCGCTCGCACGTTGAACTGCAGCGACGGCGAATACGGTAATGAGCTTCCCAGCGGGCCCCAGGGATTCGTATAGGGCTGGCCACGAATGACCGTGATGCACTGACCCGCCGGAGTCGGATTGGCTGGAGTGCCTGGCGTAATGCCCGCTGAACGCAGGCAGGGGGTATTCGTCTGCTCCGAGTGGTTCCAGGAACCCGACCCTTCCAGCGTCAGCCCTTCGATCACGCGTGCGGCGAACTGAAGCTCGACGCCCTGGATGGCGTAGCTCGGACCGTTGGCGACGAAGCCGAGACTGCCGAAATTCAGTGAGTCGCCCAGTGCCCACTGCACATTGTTCCAGCTCATACGGAATGCCGACACGTTGAGCAGGACCCGGTGGTCGAGAAATTCGCTCTTGATGCCGAGTTCGTTGTTGATCAGGTGGTCGGAATCCCAGCTCACCGGTGTCAGATACTGGTAACTGTCAGAGTCGTAGGGAGCGCTCAGGCATCGCGGGTCGGTGGATTTCGGACCGCAGTACGGGGCACGCTGGACCGGATGCTGCCCCGGGGACGTATCCGTTCGATTGAAGCCACCGGGACGGAAACCCTGCGAGAAAGTGTAGTACGCCATCACGTCCGGGGCGGCGTGCCACGTCAGGTTGGCACGGTTCACAAAGCCGCTCTCGCGTTTGGCAAGCTGGAAAGGATGAGCGCACGAGGGAGCGCCCGGCTGATCGTTGCCGGGGGTTGCCGCAGTACAGGCGCCATTGGGGTGATTCAGGATGAGCGGATTGATGGCGTCCGTGAGGAAATTGGAGCCATCTTCGAAGGACTCGTAGCGGTAGTGACGAGTGCCGGCGGTCAAGGTCAATGCTCTCGGGATCAGGTCGATATCCACGGAACCAAACAAGGCCAATTGTTTGTAGCCCCTCTGGGCATCGGTGCCGAAGGCTGTGTTGGTTTTCTCGCGCAGGCGCGGATCATTGGCGAACGCGCCGGGGAAAGGACCCACGGCGGACACGCAGGCCGGCCCCCCGGCCAATGCGGCAGCGAGGTTGGCCGGGTCGCATTGCGGGATGAGCAGGTAGTCGAAATCCATCTGATCGAAGATCGCGTACTTCTCCCAGAACGCGCCGAAGATGCCCCGCAGCCGGGATTGCGGGTCGGTGCTGATGCGCAGCTCGTGGCTCTGATGCTGGTTTTCGATGGTGTCGTGCCACGGGGCCACAGGGGGGAAACACCTCAGCTTCGTCCCCTGGAGACCCTGCGGCGGAGGTCCCTGGAAGTTCAGGTCGTTGAAGTACCCGGCGCCCGGACCGATGCAGGAATAGTAGGAGCCGTAGGTCGTTCTCAGATAGTTGGAATAGTCCTGCTGGCCTTCGATATGGCGCACCATGAAGCTGCCGCTGTACACCGCATGGAGCGAGCCGAGTTGACCATTGAGAGTCCAGGCCGTGCTCTCATATCGATCCCGGGTATACGCGGGCGTGAAGGCTGTGATCTGATTGGGTCGAAGCGCGATACCGTTCGGATCCTGGGGATAGGCGTAGAAGTAGCCGTCGGCCTGGATATCCTGGTAATTCTGCTGTATCAGCAGGTCCCAGTCGGCGTCGTATTGCCACAGCAGCGACGCCCGCAAGCCCAGGTAGGTGATCGGGTTCGTATCCCTCCCGACCAGACTGGCGTTACTGGCCTTCACTCCAGTGAGCGACCCCGGGGTACCCGGCTGATAGCTCAAGATGGAAGGTACGTTGTCGATGTAACCTCCCCTGCGCTCTGAGAACACCGCGGCACGCCCGGCCAGCTTGTCGGCCACAAGGGGCACATTGAGAACAGCGGTGAGCGCGCTGTTGTTCGCACCACCCGCGGTAGTGCCGTAGCCCGCGGTCGCCTCGCCGCTCGTTACATCGAGTTTCGGCTTATTGGTGATGTAGCGGATGGCACCTGCCTGCGCGCCGCCGCCGAACAGCGTCCCTTGGGGACCTTCAAGCACCTCCACGCGTTCCAGGTCAATCAGGTAGACATCATTGTTACGCGCCGGGAATTGCATCGACTGGTCATCGAGGTAGAGCGCAACGTTTGGAAAGGGGGCGGGAATCGCCTGCTGCTGGTTGCCGGTACCGACTGAACCGAGACCGCGGATGAAGATATTGCCCGTTCCCGGACCGTTGCCGCTGTAGGTGACGTTGGGTGTGTATCTCATGAGGTCGTTGAAGCTGGTGAGGTTGAAGTCCCTCAACTGCTCGCCGCTCAATACCTGGACGGTCAGGGGCACATCCTGAAGATTCTCCAGGCGGCGGTTGGCAGTAACGATGACCTCGTCCACCCCGCTTGCCGGCAGGTCCGTTGCAGTGGTCTCGCGGTGCGTGACGGCCAGAATGCGCACACTGTGCGCGGTGAGGAACTGAAAGCGCAGTCCGGTACCCTGCAGCAGAAGATCCAGCGCATCCGCAGCGCTCAAGCCGGCCTCGACGGCGTGGGATCTCCGATTGCGCACGAGGTCAGAGACGTAGATCAGCTGCATGCCGGTCTGGTGCGCAAAGGCGGCGAGCGCCTGCGCCAGTGACTGCTCCGGGATGTCCGCCGTCAGGATGGAGCGGTCCGCAACTTGCGCCAGTGCGGCTGGGGCGCCCAGCAACACCGCCGGGCCGCAGAACGGGAACGTGCGCAATGCGGCCGAAACCGCAGCCGCGATCGACGCCAATGGGCGACGCGAGCAGACCCCCAATGACCTCTCCCCGATCCGGACCTGATTGCCGGCCCTTGCCGCGCAGCTTACCCCAAGCGCCGCCTACTTCTGTGACACGCGAATCCGTGTGGCCGTCACCTCGACACTCACGCCATCCAGGCTGCGCAGAAACGCAATGAAGGGCTCGCTGTCGTCCGTCGCGAACTCACCGCTGATCTCCAGACCCTTCAGAGCGGGCGTCAGGATCTCGATCTGTCTGGGAAAATAGCGGTTGAATTCAATGGCAACCTGTTGCATGGGTTCCCGGTCGAAGACGATCCGGCGGTCCAGCCAGGCACTGCTCCGCTGGGCATCGACGCTCGCCGGTGTGGCAGGCCAGTTGCCCGCGGATACCGCAATCTGCTGGTCCGCATTCAGCCGCACCTCCTGCGATGCGTGCCGCCGGCTCGAGCCGACGCCCTCCTCACGCGCGGCCAATCCGACGGCAACCTGACCCTCCATCACCGTGACGAGGGTGGTCTCGCCCTGCAGACGCACATCGAACCTGGTCCCCAGATCCCGGATCTCGGCTCCCCCTGCGACCACCCGGAAAAGTCGCTCGGGCATGTGGGGTACGTCGAATGCAACCTCGCCGGAGGTCACCTCGACGAGCCATTCGTTCGTGCCAGGCCGTACCGTCACGGCACTGTCGGTATTCAGATGCAGCACCGAGTTGTCCGCAAGCCGATGAGTCAACTGCTCACCATGGCGTGTCTCAAGGCGCAGCACCGCGGCTTCCACCGGAGCCGACACGTGCTCGACCGGACTCGCGCGCCACAGCCCGAGCGCACCCACACACACCACGGCCAACGCGGCCAGCGCAACGCCAGCGAAACGCCAGCCACCGACCGGGTTCTCCCCGGAACTGCCCAACAGCCGCCGCCAGAAAGGCGGGATCGATTCATCATCCTCGCTGCGCGCCTGCGCCTGCAGCGCCTCGATGGAGTACTCCGGGTTGACGCTCAGCTCCCGCATGTCGCGTGCGATGACGGCAACTCCCAGAAACTCCTCGACGTGCAGCGGCGAGGTCTTGAGCCAGCCGGCCAGATCCGCGGCTTGCCGGGCATCCAGGGACTCTGCATCGTTCGCGGCGAACCATTCGCCCGCCTGATCGGCGATTGGGCCGCGCACTTCATCCTGTTTGGACTTCATGGGTTCAACTCAGTCGCGCCATGCGGCGGCGACAATGACTCAACGCCTGGGCTACATACTTCTGCGCCATCTGCGGGGAAACGCCAAGACGAAGCGCGACCTCGCGGTAGGAGAGGCCGTGAGCAAAACGCAGCAGGACCGCCGTCCTGCACTTCGGACGCAGCTGCTTCAATACCGTCTCGAGTCGCTGCGCGCGCTGCGCGGCGTCGACGTCTCCCTCGAAGTTCGGCAGTACTTCGAGCTGCTCGTGTTCGTGCTCGGTGATCTCATCGACATCGATGCCGCTTGCCTGCCGTCTTTCGAGTACCGAGTGTTCCTTGACCAGGTTGTTGGCCACGGTATAGAGGTACAGGACCGGATTGCGCAGGGCCTCCTGATTGGTGATCCGCAGCATGCGCAGATACACCTCCTGTGCCAGATCCAGTGCATCCGCCTTGGCGCGGATGCGCCTGCGGAAGAAGGCCTGCAGGGCGCCCCCATGCTCGGCGAACAGCCGCTCGACCAGGGGTGGTTTTGGATCCGCCGCGCTCACTACGATTCTCTGCCTCCTTACAGGTATATGAGTCCCGCGGGCCTGTTTTGACAACCACTATTTTCGGCCGTTGGGCAACCCCGGGAGCAAAGCGGGCACGTGTCAGCCGATTCGCATTTGATGGTTGTCATTTCGCCGTTGCGGCACTCGTTGTCAGGGAATGGGCAAAACGGATCGACGACGCGCCGCCAGTGGCCCGTCCAGTCCGCAAGCCAACAGGAGTCCCACATGCATACGAACGCCACTCGAGTGAAAGCCCGCGTGTTTGCCGGTGTTGCCGCAGTTGTCTGCACGGCTCTGGCCGGCGCTGTCGCCGCCAAGGACTACCGGGTGACCGTCGCCCTGCACGTCAACGCCCAGGGTCTGGATCTGAGCCGGCCCGCCGACGCACAGAAGCTCTATGACCGGATCGAGAACGCCGCCTGGATTGCCTGCGGCCGGAGCAACCGGGTGGGTCTGGAACCGGTTGCCAACTTCAAGGGGTGCTATCAGCAGGCGCTCGGGGGCGCCGTCCGCACCGTCAAGGCGCCCTTGGTCACGCAGATCTACCTGGCCAATCACACGCTCGAAGAGGCCGCGGCGAGCGGTATCGAGATCCCGGCGCAGCTTGCCGCAAAATGACATCCCGGTCGTGAGGGCGCACGATGTGGCCGGACTGATACCGGCACGACACAACATGGCCGGGCCGCAGGGAGAATCTGGCCCGGCGATGTGTCCGCAGCGCAGGCGCGATGCGACGGCGCCGGAAGGGCAATGCTGCCGGGCCGCAGGGGCGATGCAGCCGGGCGCGATGTCTGGCCGACACCACTCGCGGAATCAGCTGCTTATGGGCAGGCGCGGCAAGGATCGACAGCCGCGAGGCGTGACGCCCATACTGGCGTGCAGGCTGTTGGGGTCGGGGCGGCAATGGCGACGTACGGGTTGGTTGTTGCGCTCGCAGTTCTGTCGTGCTTCGTCGGCTTCGCTCTGCAGATCACGCGAGGCAACCTCGTTCACCTGCGCAACGGGCGTCAGCCCAATGCGCGAGCTGCCTTGTTCCCGGATATCCCCTGCGTGCCGCTCACCTATGCCGTGGCGACATGGGCCCTCGAGCGCATTCACCCCGGACTGGGTCTCGCAATCGTGGTGGCCTACGCCCTCGCCTCGATTGCCGTCCGTGCGGTTCAGCTGCGGCGCGCGCGCGCCCTGTTCAGCCATGCGCTGAAATACAATAATCCATCTATTCAATAGGTTATGCCCGGATCCGGGCGGGCGCGACGTCCGCGCTGGTCGGGATGCGCGTTGAAGCTCATCGAAGAGTGCAGCCCCTGCGCCGCGCGTCAGTTTGACTTGACGCCTTCGTCCTTCAGGGCCTCGAGACCCGACAGGTTGACGCTGGCCACCGCCGACTTGAGATCATCGATGCTCGATGCGCTTCCGGATACCTGCACCGCGAAGCGATCGCCCACGACCACGGCGTACTCGCCGGACCTGTTGCGGTTATCCCATTTCTCGTGCACCAGGTTGCCGCCGCTCTTGTAGGTCTTGTCGTACCCCGAATCGGTCTCGGTGTCCTGCTCGACGCCGGCCCATCCCGCGGCGAACCCCATCACACCCTTCAGCGAGCCGGTGTCGGTGATTTCCAGGTCCAGGCTGTGCTGTGCGCCATCGGAATAGCGCGCCCGCGCCTTGGATACCTGCAATCCCATGGCGCCATTGCGTTCGGCCGACACCGACGTGCGCGGCAACCCGGCCAATGTCTCCGGCACGAACGGCTTGATCCTGTCCGGCGCCAGCGACTCGACTTTGCCGCCTCCGCCGAGCGCGGCCCCGACCATCTGACCGACCGCATTCGCCTGCGCAGTCTTGTCGCCCGACTTCTGCGCCGCTTCCATCTGCCTGGAGGCCTGCTCCATCTTGCTGGCCCACGAGGTGAGGTTGCTGCCCACCGTGCCTTTGTCGAATGAACTGGAGCTTTCGGTGATGGACGTGCGCCCGGGGAAACCCATCATCCCCCCGCGGACTCCCAGGCCTGCCGTGACCGCGCCAATCACGATAAAGATCACGAGACCTACGATGACCGACACGGCGGTGTAGCCCGCGGACTTCTCCGGCGGGCACTTCATCATGACGGGTAGACCCATGTTCAACAGGTAGATGCTGTAGATGAGACCTGCCAGCGCGGCCAGCAGTCCCAGGCCGGGGATGATTGCGATCACGGAGGCGACCCAGCTCGCCGTGAACGAGTACGCCACGACCTTGACGGCCTGGACACGGTTCTTCTGGCCGCCGAATGAGGGCGCAAGCGCATCCACCACGAGCGCCATGATGAAGACCCCGAGCAGCGACCAGACATAGGAGAGGACCGCCCCTGTCAATCCCGCACCGATGCCGATGCGGTAGGATCCGAGGAATCCCGCGGAGACGCCGATCAGTGACAGGGACACAAAGCGCGCGATGGCAGGAACCGCTGCCATGACAAATATATAGTTGCCGTAAACGCTGCCCACTGTCGCAGGCTCAGCCTCGGCAACCGGCCATTCCGACCGTGGCGTCAGCAGAATCGATTTGGCGCGCGCAATGATCTTGTTGATATCCACAGCCCCTCCCGCCCCTCTTGGATTTATCGTGTGTTTCGGGGCCGGTTCTGGCGTTCGCGTGCGGCGCCCGAACCCGGCCGGCCTGGTGTCGGGGTGATCCTATGCCAATTCGGTTGCCGGTGCGACTGCCGGGCCGGTCAGCCGCCGACGGTATGGGCTGTCCCCGCCTCGGCCGCCAGCAGCTCCTGGAGTTTGCGCTCCGCGATCACCCGAGCGCGATCATGTGTCGTGCTGAACAGCGGCGCGGGCCGGGACCGGACGCTGACATGCTGCGCCTCGAGAATGGCGGCATCCTCGGCGAAGGTGGCGGCAAGCACGGTGTAAAGTTGGTCGGTCACGGCCGCTTCGCTCTGGCGATAGCCATGGCAGCCAGACCAGAAGTAGTGGCACGTGTCGGCCGTTTCCGGGGTAATGCCGTGGAAGATGCGCAGGGCGAAGCCACCCTCGCGGTTACCCCGCTCGTAGGCACCCTGCCCGACATCCAGTGCCCCGGTGAACTGCAGCACGGCTCCTGGAGCAATGAACTCGAATTCCATCCATCGGTCCACCCGTCCCTTGAAGCCAACCGCGTTCACGTAGGTGGGTGGAGGCATTGAGTCGAGGAGCCAGCGCATCAGCCTGACACCTCGTGGCGTCGCTTCGACCAAGAACTCGGCGTTGGTATGCGCGTCCGGATCACCGCCGATCGTCCGCTTGTGCACGAAGGCCAGGTGAGTCAGGTCGAGCAGGTTGTCGATAACCAGGGTGTGAGCGCACCTGAGAACCTGCCAGTGCGTTCGATGCGGCCATCGGGCTCTGTCGTCGTGATAGGGGTAGGAAGGTACGAGGGCCGTGTCGGCCTCCTCGCCGGCTCCCATCCATACCCAGATCAGTTCATCCCGCTCGACGACCGGATAAGACCTCACCCGCATGGCTGGTGGAACGTGGCGCTGACCGGGAATGGCGACGCATCTGCCCGCCGCGTTGTATGAAATCCCGTGATAGCCGCAGACGATCGTGTCAGCCACGATGTGGCCCAGCGACAGCGGCAGGCCCCGGTGGCAACAGCGATCCTCCACGACCGCGATGCCACCGCGCGAGTCGCGGAACATGACCAGGCGCTCACCCAATATCTGCCGTGCGAACGGCTGACCTGCCGGAACCTCCGTGGACCAGGCAGCCACGTACCATGCATTGCGGACGAACGGGCCTAGCACGCCAGCGCCCGGACCCGGTTCTCGATGATCCTGACCAGGCTCAGGGCCGCCATCTCCGAGGATCTGGGGTTGCCTGTCAGGGGCCGATTCTCGATGCGGACCTCGAGCGTGCCGAAGGCCCCCGACGCGCTGAGCGCGTGGATGTTCTCGCGTGCCGCAGGATCTGCGGACAGCTCCACGCGAGTCCGGTCGAGTCCGATCCCCGCCAGGGCCGAGATCACCGCGACATTGGCGTTCCTTGGAAAGCGGGCTGCCGCCTCCCGGGCCGTACCGGTGTAGAACGTCACTGCCCGTGAAAGGCCGTCCAGTGCGGTGAGGGATTCCGCTGCCGTACCGCGCCACGCCGCGGGAGGCTTGATGATGCGGTGGACGACACTGTCCAGTTGCAGGAGCGCAGCAGCTGCCAGGCCATCCATGCCGGCCAGAGCGCCGGGCGGAACGATAATCTGGCTGCCGTGGGCTTCGGCCGTCCGGATCATCCGATCAAGCAGCTCCGTGTCACAGAATGCGCTCGTTGAGGCGACGATGAATGCCCGCGCGTGACGCAGCGCCCAGTCGCCCCAGGTTGCGACAGCGTCACTGCTCGCGGCCTCTACGGCAAGATCCAGCCCGATCCCGGCCAGTTCCTCGGGTCTTCTCAGGATCCTGACACCCGATGGTGCCGACGTCACCCGTGCCGGATCGCGAGCGCCGATGGCGACGATGCAGATCTGCTCGCGCGCACGCAACGACAACAAGTCGGCGACGCGCCGGTTGATCGCACCCCAGCCGATCAGGGCCACACGCAGCGGCATGCGTGGCAGCCGGATCTCGTGGTTCACAGTCGCACCCAATCGGCCGGCGGTACCTTGCCCGGGTGCAAGGTGCCGCAATGCGGGCAGGTGCGCGCGGACTTGCTTGCGTAGAAGCCGCTGAAAAGCGGTGGCAAGTCCTCGACGATGCTCACCAGGTCCACCTCGACCCGGTGCACGAGGCGCAGGCACTGGAAGCAATACCATTCGAAGCCATCCAGCAGGCCTTCCGGTCGGGGTGGCTCGATCACCAGTCCGATCGAGCCCGGCTGGGGCCGCTGGGGTGAATGCCGCAGGTGAGCCGGGAGCAGGAAGACTTCCCCTGCACGAATCGGCACATCGTAATGGCGATCGTCCTCGAACACCTTCAGGACCATGTCACCCTGGAGCTGATGGAAGAACTCCTCGACCGGATCGTCATGGAAATCGGTGCGCTGATTCGGCCCGCCGACCACCGTGACCATCAGCCCGGCACCGGTCCAGATCTGCTGGTTGCCCACGGGCGGCTTGAGCAGATGGGCATGCTCATCGATCCAGCGTTGCAGGCTGAATGCCTCGAGTGACTTGCCCGTGGACATCGATCAGCACCCAGTCTTGCGGGCAGCGCGTTGAACGGCCACTGTCGACGGTGCGGCCGCCGTCGACGGTGCGGCCGCTGTCGACGGCGCGGCCACTGTATGCGGTGCGGCCGCTGCGGATGAGCTGGCCAGAACACTCCGGTCCAGTCCGCACCGCTCGAACGCCGCACGCGTCGCGTGACGTTCTTCATCGGTCAGCTCGAGCAGGGGTGCGCGGACGCGCCCGCCAGTCTGGCCCAGCAACTCCTGCCAGTATTTCTGGTGAGCATGCGGCTTCTCGGCCGGCCGCGTCCGTCGAAGCGCCGCGCGCACCGGATTCAGGCTGTCGCGCACGACGCGCGCCTGCTGTGCCTGCCCCCGGAAGGCCAGGTCCGTATATTCCCGCATCCTGCGGTCTGCCAGCGTCTGCAGAAGATACGGCGGCGAGGAGCACAGATACACCTGCCAGTTGAGTTCCAGGATGTTGTCGAGCCACTCCTGCTCCGACGAGCTGCTGACGAGGATCCGCTCGCCGGCCAGCCGCGTCAGCTCGGAGTACATCGGTCGCGGTACGCTGTATTTGATGGCGACCACATTGTCGATGTCGGCCAGACGAGTGCAGAGCTGCGGCGAGAGCAGATAGCCGCTGTCGGGATGACTCCACAGGGCGATGCCGATGTCCACTTCCGCGGCTATCGCTCTGTAGTATTCGAGGACCGTCTCCTCCTGCGCCGTGAGGAAATGCAGCATCGGCGCGTGCACCACAATGAAGTCCGCACCCACGTGCTGGGCATGCCGGGCCAGATCGATGACCACGGACAGGTTCTGGTCCGAACAGGACATGATGGTGTGGTGGCCGGGGGGTGTGGCCTCGACCGCGAGCTCGAAGGCGCGCTTGCGTTCCTGCACGGACATGGAGAAGAACTCGCCTTGCTTGCCGCAGATGAACAGACCGTCGATGCCCAGGCCCTGGGTCCAGTGGCGGATGTTCGCGCGCAAGCCGTCCTCATCCAGGCTCAGATCCGGGCGGAACGGAGTGAGCGCCGCGGCCCAGATCCCCTTCAGGTGGGCCCGGGCATAGGCTTTTGCGTCCTTGCGGCTGTATTGACTCAAACGTGCGGCCTCCGATGGTCGGTCAGATCGTCATGCTGTGCGAGATGTTCTTGACGATGGTGTAATTGAACAGTCCCTCGGTGCCACCTTCCCTGCCATAACCGCTTTCCTTCACGCCGCCGAAGGGAGTTTCCGCGACCGAGGCCTCGAGCGTGTTGATGGAGAGATTGCCGGCTTCGATGCCCTCGGCCAGCACATTGGCCCGGTGGGCCGAATGGGTGAAAGCGTAAGCGGCGAGCCCGAACGGCAGCGCGTTGGCCTTCTGGATCGCCTCGTCGATCGAAGACACCGGATTGATCACGGCCAGCGGTCCGAACGGTTCCTCGCGCATGACGCGCGCTGTGTCGGGCACCTCCGCCAGCACGGTCACCGGAAAGAAGTAACCGTCGCGTCCGAGACGCTCGCCACCGGCAAGAACCCGCGCTCCCCTGTGCCTCGCATCGGCAACCAGTGTTTCCATGGCTTCGATGCGCCGGCAATTGGCAACGGGCCCCATCTCGGTGCCGGAGTCAAAACCGTCTCCCACTCTCACGCTGCGGGCCCTCTCGGCAAAGACCCGGGCAAAGACCGCGTAGATGGCGTCCTGCACGTAAAAGCGTGTCGGAGACGTACAGACCTGGCCCGCATTGCGGGCCTTGCGCACGGCCGACATGATTGCGGCGGCGACCGGGTCAACATCATCACAGACGATCACCGGCGCGTGGCCGCCCAATTCCATGAGCACCGGCTTCATGTGGTCCGCGGCAAGCCGGGTGAGATGCTTGCCCACGGCCGTGGAGCCCGTGAACGCAATGAGCCGCGTCTGCTTCTTCGGGATGAGGTACTCGGAGATCACGGCGGGCACACCGAATACCAGGTTCAGCACACCGGCTGGCAGACCGGCATCATGCAGTGCACGGGCGATATGCATCGCACCGGCCGGCGTCTCCTCGGATGCCTTGAGGATGATCGAGCAGCCCGCCGCGAGTGCGCCAGCGACCTTGCGCGAGGGCTGGCTCAAGGGGAAATTCCAGGGCGAGAAGGCCGCCACCATCCCGATGGGCTGATGCTGCACGATGTACCTGATGCCCGGTTCGCTCGGGATGACGCGCCCGTAGATACGCTGGCCTTCGGCGGCATCCCATTCGAAGAACTCGCAGCCGCGGATCACTTCCAGTCGCGCCTGCGCCAGCGGCTTGCCGTGCTCGAGCGTGATGGCCCGGGCGATCTCTTCGGATCGCTCCCGCATGAGCACGGCGGCCTTCAGCAGGATTTCGGCGCGCCTGCGCGGCGAGAACGCGCTCCACAGCCTGAATCCGGCCTGCGCGGCCTCCAGCGCATCGTCCAGTTGCGCGTGTGTTGCAACGGGAACCTGGCCTATGACCGACTCGGTGGCCGGGTTGAGTACCGGCTGAGACTCGGCCGCCGTCCTCCAGGCGCCACCGATATACAGATTCACTTCAGGATACGCCGTCACCACGGACCTCTCGATGCGAACAGCCCGGACCTGCTGCCCGAGCGTGTGAGGGCTGCGCG
The DNA here is from genome assembly GCA_035542375.1 of Steroidobacteraceae bacterium. GTDB lineage: Bacteria > Pseudomonadota > Gammaproteobacteria > Steroidobacterales > Steroidobacteraceae > 13-2-20CM-66-19. The sequence continues at coordinate 28,918 of DATKLO010000050.1, forward strand.
ATGCTCCGCCGCCCACCGGTACCCGGCGCGATCATTGGAGCAGGGACCGATATACAATACAATCAACTTTGTGTATCGCACTCAGTACCTTTATTTATGAATCTCACCCTGCGGCAGATGCGGGCGTTCGTAGCCGTCACGCGTCAGGGCAGCTTCACCGCCGCGGCGCGGGAATTGAACCTGACTCAATCGGCCGTCAGTGCCCTGGTTCGCGACCTGGAGGAACAGCTGGGACTGGCGGTCCTCGACCGGACCACCCGCAGGGTCACGCTCACGGATGCGGGCAACCACCTGCTGCAACTGGCCGACCGCGTGCTGCGGGATGTTGAAACCGCGGTCACTGAAGCGAAGGGGCTGCTCGACAAGAGCCTCGGGCGTGTCGTGGTGGCGGCCTCGCCTCTGGCGGCCGCGACCCTGCTGCCGCGAATGATCGCCCGCTTTGCGCAGCGGTATCCGAAGATCAGTGTCGAATTGCACGATGTGCTCACCGACCAGATCCTGCACAGCGTCCGGGCGGGCTCGGCCGATATCGGTATCGGCACCTTCGTGCGATCCCCGACCGAGCTGGAATTGAGCACGCTCTACGAGGACGAGCTGGGTGCCGTGCTGCCCGTCTCCTCGCCCCTCGCCGATCGCAAATCGCTGCGCTGGCGTGACCTGGAGGGAGAAACGATCATTGCGCTCTCGAGGTCCAGTGCATTCCGGCCTCTGATCGACTCCGTGCTGGCGAGCCAGGGAATTACCGTCGGGCCGCGCCGCTTCGAGGTGGGATACATGGGCACGGCGGTCGCTCTCGCCGAGGCCGGCCTTGGAATCAGCGTGCTCCCCGAGCGAGCCGCGGCCTTGATCAGGACTCGCGGTGCCTGCTTCAGACGTCTGACAGCGCCTGTGGTGATGCAGCCCGTAACATTGGTGACGCGCGCGGGCAGAACGCTCTCGCCCGCTGCGACAGCATTCGTGGAGTGTCTGTCGCAGGCAAACTCGCAGAAGGCACGCAACGACAGGACGATGCCCCGTGGCTGAGAAGGCGGACGGCACACTCCATCTGGATGATCTGGCCGTCGGTCAGAGGATCATGGGTGAGGCCTTCCTCCGCCGCGGAGCGATGTTTTTGCAGATCAACCCTCCTGGAGACCAGTGATGCAGAACCCCGTCCGACGCGTCGTCACGGGCCACGACAGCAACGGCAAGTCCGTCGTGTTGTCAGACAACTCACCGCCGCAGAATCACCCGATGCGCGGCGCAGCCGTGGGGGCTGATTTTTACGAGATCTGGAACGTGCAGAAAGCGGTGCCGGAACTGACGGCGACGGAACCGCGCGAACCGACCGAACGCGAATTCACCATCATGCCGGCTGCGGGACATCTGATCCGGATCATCGACATCTATCCACCCAGCGCCGGCGGCAAGCGAACGATCATGCACCGGACCAAGACGCTGGATTATGCGGTGGTCATCGAGGGTGAGGTGGTACTGGTGCTTGACGACAGCGAGGTCGTGCTGAAGAAGAGCGACGTGGTGGTCCAGCGCGGGACCGATCATGCGTGGGAGAACCGCTCAGACAGGATCGCGCGCATGGCCTTCTTCCACATCGACGCCGAATTCAGCGAGTCACTGCTTGCCGTTCTGCCACGGCCGCTGGATCTTCTGCGTTGACCGGGCGGTTCCACCCCTGTCACAGTACTCGAGCCACCGCCACGGTCAGGGATGCCAGCGATAAAAGCAGCAGGATGCCGATGGACTGACGCGCACTCATGACTTGCTCCTTCGAGACAAGGCTTGCCCGTTCAGTCCCGCTCAGCAGCAAGAAGCGCACCGGCCGCGCCCGGCAGCGAAGCCAGCGCACCCTATAGCAGTGCGGTTCGATCCTTGCCGCATGCGCTACTGGCCGAAGTTGACCGCGATGGTATTGCCGCCGCTGACCAGTACGCCGACGCGTTCGCCAGGCTCCGGCTGATAGCGGCCGGAGGCGAGCGCGGCGAATGCGGCGGCTCCGCCGGGCTCCGCAACCACTCGCAACCTGTCCCACAGCGTCATCTGGGCCGCGCGGATGGACTCGTCGGTGACCAGAGCAACACGGTCCACAAACTGCTTCGCGATCGGGAACACCTGCTCACCGATCCGCCTCGGTGCCAACGAATCGGCTGCGATACCGCCTGCTTCCGCATCGACTGGCTTGCCCGCGGCCAGCGCCCTGGCGAGCGTCGGAGCCCGCTCCGGTTCTACGGCGATGATCCGGACCTTGCCTGCGTACCAGGCGCAGATGCCTCCGATCAGGCCGCCGCCGCCTACGGCGACGACGAGAGTATCCAGATGATCGCTCTGGTCTTCCCACTCCAGACCGATCGTGCCCTGTCCGAGCAGAGTCTCGCGCTGGTCAAAGGCGTGCACCGGCAAGGCTCCCGAGCTCTTCACCCAGTCTTCACTGGCAGCCAGGGCATCGGCGTAACCCTGCCCTCCGACCACGAGTTCCGCGCCATAACCGCGGATGCGCTCGATCTTGGCCGGCGAGGAAATGCTGGGGACGAAGATCTTCGCGGGAATCCCCAGTGTCCGGGCAGCGAACGCCACGGCGGCCCCATGGTTTCCGCCCGATGCCGCGGCCACACCGACAGGAGGAATGCTCCGCAACAGGAGATTGGCGAAGGCGCCACGCGTCTTGAACGATCCCGCGTGCTGCAGGAATTCCAGCTTGAAGCACAGGCGCGTGCGGCCGAGACCGAACTCCACTCCGTCCGCTTCGACTACCGGCGTGCGCCGGATGCGCGGCCGGATCAAACGCTCCGTGCGCGCGATCTCCTCGCGACTGACGCCTTCTGCGGCAATCAGCTGGCTCACAGCCGTCTCCTGTTACTCCTCGTCGAAGACATACTCGTGCTGGGCATCGCGCGCGGTCAAGGTGCGCCTGCGATCATGCGTTCCTGCCACGAATTCGAAGCCCTGCAGGGTCGGCGAGATCGTGATAAAGCTCGTACTGCCGTCGTCGTTCTTCCTGGAGGCGACTTCGCTGTGCATGATGCCCATGCCGAAGATCACCTTCTTGCCGTTACGGGTGACTTCGATCCGTCCCAGGGCTTCGTTGCGATAACCTTTGGCCAGCGCTGCGCCGGCCGAGGAGTCCGCAGGCACCTGGAGGCGTTCGCGCGTCTTGGTGCGCTCGACGTTGAGCTGGGTAGCGGCGGCCGCGAGCTGCGCCTGCGCTTCCGGTCTGCCGTTGAAAAGGATTTCGACGAGCCTGCGCAGGAACGGGCCACGCAGGGCATATCCGGTGTCCGAGTTGGTGAGGATGACGGCACCGACGTTGTACTGCGGCAGCCACATCATGTCGCTGTGATAGCCAGCGAGGTCACCGCCATGACGGACCACCGTGACGCCCCACCGGTTGTCGACGATCAGCCCCATCCCGTACTCGACATCCGCGCCCACCACGACATTGGGCTTGCGCCGTTCAAGCAGGTTCTGCTCGGAGACCAGGCGCCTGCCGTCGGGGAGCTTGCCGTTGGCCAGTTCCATCATCACGTACTGACTCAGGTCATGGGCGCTGGTCCAGATGCCCCCGGCCGGACGCAACGGGATGATGGTGTAGTTCAATGTCATTTCACCGAGCACGAGGCGACCATCGACATCCACATCGTGCGGCCGCGCGTAGTTGCCCTGCATGGCCTTGTTGAAATCGAAGGTACTGTGGGTCATGCCGAGCGGCCCCAGTACCTTCTTCTGCATTGCCGTGTCGTAGGCCTGTCCGAGTTCCGTGTTGGGCACCGCGATCGAGCCGGCGATGAACCCCGCCGCCGCGGCCATGGAGTTGCTGTACTGGAACACCTCGCCGAAGTGGCTGGTGGGCTGCATGGCGCCCAGCTTCTGCATCTCCGAGACCGGGGTCTCGTGCGCGCCCTGGAAGATCCAGTCCAGATCCTGGCGCGGCATGCCGGTGCAGGCGCAGACCAGATGCCGGATCAGGACCTTGCGCGTGGTGGCTGCGTCGCCCAGCTTGAACGCGGGGTAGGCTTCCACGACAGGCTCGTCCCAGCGCAGCTTCTTCTCATCGACCAGCTCGGCCAGCAGCAGGGTTCCGAGCGCCTTGGTGTTGGAAGCGGCGATGAACAGCGTGTCCGCATCCACGAGGTCCGGCTTGCCCAGCTCGCGCACACCGACGCCGCCTTCGTAAACAATCTTGCCGCCATCGATGAGGCTGAAACCGACGCCCGGGACCTGCAGCTTGCTCATCCCATCGGCGACGAATGCCTTCATTTCACCGATCACCGATGAGTCGATCGCGTGGGCGGTCCGACCCTCGAAGCTCTCGTTCTGATATCCCTTGGGGCGCAGGCTGCCGAGAATGAGGTTCGTCGGACCGGCACGCTTCTCCGCGGTGGCCTCGCTGGCGCGCAGAATGCCCACGAACCACATCTTGCGGGCGCGCCAGGCGAAGGCCGTGACGACCGACTTCTCGTTCGGCGAGACCTCGTAATCGACAAAGATTCGCTCATCCCAGCCGTTGCGAGGTCCGCCCGGAGTGATCGTGCGCACAGGGCGTTTGAAGGTGGTGTCCACACCCGCCCAGCCAGCCGCGATCGCGCTGGGCTCGTCCTTCGCATCGACGTCCAGCAGTGCCAGCGTCAGATCGGACTCCGGCGGCGTCAGTACCACGGCCTTGCCCTTGGTGGTGGCCGTCCAGCCGGGCGGGATCGTAAAAGTAGTTCCGCCCGCGGTGCTCGAGGGCGTGCCGGACTCTGCGGGCGGCAGTGTGCCATGGGCGGCTGTTGGCGCCGCTGCGTGGGCGACGGTTACCGCGAGGCAGGACAGCAGCAGGGCCGGAACACTGTTACGCATGATCGCACCTCAGGAGGGAATTCACTTGCTCCACGTCCACTGATCCGCGGAGGCCTTGCAGCCGCCGCCGGCCGTGCCAGTCCAGGCACGACCCCGCACCACGCGCCCCGTCGGTGCGCGAGTCGCTACGCCATCGCGAATCGCGAACTGGCCATTCACCAGCACGTTGCTGACACCCGTGCTGAGCTGGTGCGGCTTGTCGAAGGTCGCGTGATCCTGGATGGTGCTGGGATCGAAGACGACGACGTCGGCAAATGCGCCGGCCTTGAGTCGGCCCCGATCCTTCAATGACAGGTTGTCGGCCGGCAGCGAAGTCAGCTTGCGGACCGCCTCCTCGACCGTGAGAGCGTGGTCCTTGCGCACGTACTGCGCAAATACGCGCGCGAAGTTGCCGTAGGCGCGCGGATGGGCGGCTGAAAGCAGGAACACACCCTCCGGAGCATCACCTGCCTCGTCGGAACCGAAGCTGACCCAGGGCAGCGCCACCTGGCGTCGCACGTTGGATTCGCTCATGAGGAAGTACGCCACGCCAACGCGCGAGCCGTCCTGGATGACCAGATCGATCGCCGCGTCCTCAGGCGACACGCCGCGCTCTTTGGCGACGGCAGCCAGTGTTTTGCCGGTGAGAGGCTTGAGAGCCGGATTCCTGAACGCCAGCAGCAATGTGCCTTCGGGTCCCGCGGCACTGTAGAGATTCTCCCAGGTCGCCGGATGCGGGGTTCGCATCTCCGCCACGACCTTCGCCCGGATCGAAGGATCGCGCAGGTTCCTGATCCAGGCCTCCAGGCCACCGCTCTGCACCCACGTCGGCATCGCGGCATCCAGGCCCGTCGCGCCCGCCGTGTAGGTGTACATGTTGGCCGAGATGCGGGTGCCGGAAGCGCGGGCCTTCTCGACCATGGCGATGACCTGATCGAGCTTGCCCCAGTTGTCACGCCCCGAGAGCTTCAGGTGATAGATCTCCGCCGGTGCGCCGCTCGCCCTGGCGATATCGATGGTCTCCTGCACGGCCGCCTCGATGCGGTCGCCTTCGCTGCGGATGTGCGCCGTATAGATGCCACCGCAGCGCGCGGATTCCCTGGCCAGCGCGATCAGCTCGGGTGTCTTCGCATAGGTGTTGGGTGCGTAGATCAGCGCAGTCGTTACCCCGACGGCGCCCTCCTCCATCGCCTGATGGACCAGTTTGCGCATTGCATCGAGTTGTTGCGGCGTCGGCTGGACGTCGCTTTCGCCCAGAATGTTGATGCGCACGGTGCCCGCGCCCACGAACGAGGCGACGTTGGGGGATATCCCCTTGTGCTCGAGCATCTCCAGATACTGGCCGAGGGTGGTCCAGTTGATGGTGTACCTGATGTCGCCCTGCCGGGCCGTGCCCAGCTCCTTCATCTTCGGGTTGAGCGGGCCCATGCTGTCCTCGCCCATGACCTCCAGGGTCACACCCTGTGTGAGGTCACTGAGTGCGCGCCCGTCGACGAGCAGCGACTCCTCGGGATGCGCCAGCATGTTGATGAACCCGGGCGAGATCGCCTGGCCATGAACATCGATCTCGTTGCGGCCGGCCACCGGGCTGTGCGGTCCGACATAACCGATGCGATCGCCATCGATCGCCAGGTCTCCCCTGAAGGGTTTCGCTCCCGAGCCGTCGTAGATCGTGCCGTTGCGCAGCACGATGTCATGAACGGCCGGTGTGGCGCCCTGGGCGGCGAGAGCAGTGGCGCCCTGGGCGGCGGCAGCGAGTGCGGCGCCCGCACCGAGCAGGCCCAGCACGAGCAGCAGTGACAGCCTCGATTCCCTCATGATCCCTCCGGATATCGTTGTTCCGCCGCGGACGCGCTCACGGCGCGGCGGCCTCAATGCCCCGACATGAGCGGCTTCTCGTGACTCCCGAAGTGGATCAGCAGCCCGACGAGACGGCATCGGCAGCGACCCGCAGGGGCGCAAAGGAGAGGCAGTCCGGGCAGAGGCTGGAACTGGCGGGTAACCCGGCCGTACTGTTCCCGGCGCGCAGGTGCGAATACGTGTGGATGACCGCGGCGGTCTGCGCCAGGACGAGCGCGAAGGCGAGCAACACCCCCAACCGGACAGCACGCCGACGGAGGCGCGGGAAAAAGGCCTGGGCCATCGCGCTAGTATAGCGGGTTGAACCGCTCAGGCGTGAGCGAGCTGGGTACGATGCTGCAGATCGCGAAGCACGCTGATTTCCGCATCCGTAGGTTCCGCGGTGAGGGCAACTTCCGCCGCGTAGGTCACTGGCCAGCCGGTATTCGCCTGAATCTGCTCACGCGAGACGCCTGGGTGGATGGCCACGACCGACATGACCTTGGTCGCAGGATCAGGCTCGAATACACACAGATCGGTGATAAGCCGCGTGGGACCCAGGGTCTTCGCACCGAGCCTGGCGCGATGATCACCGCCCTCGCCGTGACCCAGTGATGTCACGAAATCGAGGCGCTCCACGAACGTGCGCTTCTGCTGCGGCATGATGATGTAGATCTCATGGCAGTGGGTCGCGATCTCCGGCGCGCCGCCACCGCCCGGCAGTCGGACCTTCGGCTTGTCGTACGGGCCGACCACCGTCGTGTTGAGATTGCCATGGCGGTCGATCTGCGCCCCGCCCAGGAATCCCACGGTCACACGGCCACCCTGCAGCCAGTAGCGGAACATCTCCGGCACCGACACCGTGGTGAGCGCCGTATCGCACAGCTCACCATCGCCGATCGACAGCGGCAGGACGTCGGGGCGCGTCTCGATCGTCCCGGATTCGTAGATCAGGGCGATGTCGGGCGCATGTGTCAGCCGCGCCAGGTTGCAGGCTGCCGAGGGCGCACCGATGCCGACGAAACATACATCCTCGTTGCGCAGCACACGAGCCGCCACGATGGTCATGATCTCGGCCGCGGTGTAGCGCGGGTTTGCGGTACTCACGATCGCGCCCCGCCGCCCTGGTCGTCGCGGCCGTCGTGATCGTCGCGGCCGTCGCGGCCGTCGTGGGCGCCGTGACCATCCTGCCCGTTGCGATCACGGCCGCCGTTCATGATGTTGGCCTGCATCCATTCGAGAAACGTATCGCGATCGCGCGATATCCTGTCCCAGGCGATGTAGAAGGCGTTGTCCCTCTTGTAGTATCCCTGCGCATAGGACGGATGGGCGCCACGCGGCGCGACCACGATCGCGGTCACCGTCCAGGACGGAAGAATCACTGCATTCTTCGAACGCGGCCCGAAGTCCTCGACGATTTCCTCCACGGTCACGACGGAGCGTCGCGCGGCCAGTACCGCTTCCTTCTGCACACCCACGATGCCTTCGAGCAGTACATTGCCACGCGCATCGGCCTTCAAGGCGTGAATCAGCGTGACGTCCGGTCTGAGGGCCGGAACCGCCGCCAGTTCCTCGCCGGTGAACGGGCATTTCACCGCCCGGATGTTGGGATTGACGCGCTTGAGCTCGGCTCCCACGTATCCACGGAAGATCGCGCACGGCAGGCCAGCGGCTCCCGCATCGTAGGCATTCGCCATGGCGGCATGCGAATGCTCTTCAATGGCCAGCGGTCGCGGCCAGCCGTTCTCCACCGCATCGCGCAGCCGGTGGAGAGAACCCACTCCGGGATTGCCACCCCAGGAGAACACCAGCCGGTCGGCGCAGCCCATGCCGATCAGCTGGTCGTAGAGCAGATCGGGTGTCATGCGGATCAATGTCAGACCGCGACGCTGCTGGCGGATGACTTCGTGTCCCGCACTGTAGGGAATCAGGTGCGTGAACCCTTCCATGGCCACGGTATCGCCGTCGCGTACGCATTCGGCGATGGCATCGGGAAGCGACATCACGCGCGCGCGGCGGGCACCGCGAGTGGACGCGCCGGGAGAGGATCGGGGGAGAGTCACGCGAGCATCCTGATCGAAGCGGGATTTTGTCTTTCGGACGGGGTAAGGATACCCTGAACCGCAATACGGCGTCCCCGCTTCAGGGCACGCCATCAAAGGGGGACGATGTGATCGCGAGAAGAATGGTGCTCGGCCTGTACCTGACGCTGATCCCGATGTTGGGTGTCGCTGCGGAAAGCGCTTCGTCGCCCTTGACTGCGATCCGCGCGGGACATTTCGTCGACGTGGAGGCCGGCCGTGTCCTGAACAACCAGGTGATCCTGGTGCGGGACGGGAAGATCCAGGCGGTGGGTGCCGACATCAAGGTACCTGAGGGCGCCCAGGTCATCGACCTGTCGAACATGACGGTGTTGCCAGGTCTCATCGACTGTCATACCCATCTGGCGGATCTCGCCGATGCGGAACCCCTGTCGATCCTGCAGAAATCGGCGGTCCAGACAGCCTATGCCGCCATTCCCAACGCGCGCGTGACGCTACTGGCCGGTTTCACGACCGTGCGCGATGTGGGCGTGTATCGCGCCTTCAACGACGTGGCCATGCGCGATGCCATCGCCAAGGGTATTTTCATCGGGCCGCGCATGTACGTCGCGGGAGCCTACGTCACGATCAGCGACGGCGCGGGCGCGATGACGGGACTGTCGCAGGACATCCAGCTGCCGCTGGATCTGCGCTTCGGCGAGGCCAACAGTCCCTGGGAGGTGCGCCAGAAAATCCGCATGCTGGCGCATCGCGGTGCCGACCACATCAAGGTACTGTCCACGGGCGCGGTGCTGACCCACGGCAGTAATCCCAGATCGATCGAATTCACGCCGGAGGAACTGTCGGCGGCGGTCGATGAGGCACGCAATTTCGGCTTGCGCGTAGAGGCGCACGCGCACGATCCGCAGGGCATCAAGAATGCGATCCGCGCGGGAGTGGCCTCCATCGAACACGCCACCCTCATCGACGATGAGGGCATCGCCCTTGCCAAACAGCACGGCACGTACCTCGACATGGACATCTACGACGAGGAGTGCATCCAGTCCTCCCCCACGGAGCCGGCGGATTTCCTGGCGCACGATCGGGATCTGGGCGAGGCGCAGCGCCGCAATTTCGCCAAGGCGGTCAAGGCCGGCGTGAAGATGTCCTTCGGCACCGACGCCGGTGTGTGCCCGCATGGGATCAACGCGCGGCAGTTCGCGTTCATGGTCAAGTACGGCATGACGCCTATGCAGGCGATTCAGTCCGCCACGGTGAATGCCGCTGATCTGATCGGACACTCCGAGCTGTTCGGTTCCATCAAGGCCGGCAAGTCCGCGGACATCATCGCGGTGAAGGGCGACCCGCTGGCCGATGTCCGGGAGCTGGAGCACGTGGCGTTCGTGATGAAGGAAGGCACGGTCTACAAACACGAGTAGGCGCTGGCGAAGGGAGTGCGGCGGCCCGGGCGCAGTACGGCCGCCCGGGCGCACTGCGTTCACCCGCGCGGAGTGACGCTGCGCGGACATCGCAGGTACAATTCGTGCTGAGTTTCGCGTTTCCACGGCGCACGGAGTGCCGCGCACTTGGGTCTGACCGATGTCTAGAAGAAGATTCCTGCGCAACAGTGTCGCCGCGATGTCCCTGGCGGTGCCCGCGCTGCGGGCCCTGAACAGCGCGGCAGCCCCTGCGGCGGCGGTACTCAAGCAGCGGGGCACGCCGCAGCCGTTCGATTACGCGCGCCTGAAAGGCATGGCCCGCTCGATGTCCGAGCTGCCCTACCGGGCACCTCCCGACCAGCTGCCACCGGCCATCGCCCGGCTCGACTGGGACCACTGGCAGTCCATCCGCTTCCGCGAGGAGCATGCGCTGTGGGCTGGCGACGGTCTGCGTTTCCGCATCCAGTTCGCGCACCTCGGCTTCCGCATCAACAAGCCGGTGCGGATGTACCTGGTGCAGGAAGGCAGTGCGCAGGAGATCGCCTTCGATCCGGCCATGTACGACTACAGCAAGGCCGGAGTGGCCACCAGCCAGCTGCCGCCGACGCTGGGGTTCGCCGGCTTCCGGTTGTACTTCCACACGGACTGGGTGCGCGACTGCGCGGCCTTCCAGGGTGCTTCCTACTTCCGCGCCGTGGATGGCGAGTTGCAATACGGCATGTCGCATCGGGGACTGGCCATCGACTGCGGCATGCCCACGCCGGAGGAGTTCCCGGACTTCATCGCCTACTACCTGGAGCGCCCGCAGAAGGACTCCAGCCGCCTGACAGTGTACGGCCTGCTCGATTCCCCGAGTGTCGCCGGCGCCTACCGCTTCATCATCGATGTCGCCGACACCATGGTGATGGACATCGATGCGGCACTGTATCCGCGCAAGCAGATCGAGCGCCTGGGCATCGCCCCGGGCACCAGCATGTTCTTCAGCGCCAAGAACGATCGCCACGCCTCGGAGGACTGGCGCCCGGAGATTCACGACTCGGACGGGCTGCAGATCTGGAACGGCGCGGGCGAGTGGCTCTGGCGCCCGCTGACCGATCCCAACATGGTGCGGGTCAACACGTTCTCCGACGACGGACCGCGCGGCTTCGGGCTGATGCAGCGGGAACGCGACTTCGCGCAGTATCAGGACGATGGCGTGTTCTACGAGAAGCGGCCCAGCGCCTGGATCGAGCCCAAGAGCAACTGGGGCAAGGGGGTGGTGACCCTGGTGGAGATCCCGACTCGCGATGAAACGATGGATAACATCGTTGCGTTCTGGACGCCTGCGAACAAGCCCCAGAAGGGCCAGGAAGCGCTGTTTGGCTACCGGTTGTACTGGTGCCGGGACAATCCCTTCGGCCCGAAGCTGGCAACCGTCCGGGCCACGCGCACCGGCGTCGGGGGCATCGTCGGGCAGAAGCGAACGCACTTCTCCTGGCGGTTCGTGGTCGATTTTGCCGGCGGCGACCTGCCGCTGCTGGGCGAGAACGCCCGCGTCGTGCCGGTGATTGCCGCTTCCCGGGGGCGCGTGGAGATCACTTCAGCCCGGCCGCTCGTTCCCCTGCGCGGCTGGCGCGCCATGTTCGACCTGGCGCCGACCGACGACAGCGTCGAACCGATCAACCTCAGGTTGTTCCTGACTCTCGACGGCCAGCCCCTGACCGAGACGTGGCTGTACCAATACGTGCCGCCACCGCCGGATCAACGGACGCTGTAAACGTTCCGCGAAACCGGCGAGCCGGCGCGAATCACTGCGATCTGTTGTTCAAAGGGCCCAGGGCGGATGGCGCGGGCCGGATTTGCTGCGCCGCTGCCGTTGGCGCAAGAGGGACTGACGGAGAACCCGGGGGAGATCCCTCCCACAACCGTGTGCCCGGAACGCCCGCCGCCGACCCTGGGGTCCTGCGTGTGGCGCCCGGCCACCCGGGCTTTCCGTCATCGCCTCGCGGCTTACTTCTTCTTGCGCGCGGGAGCGCGGAACGAAATACCCGTACGCATCGCCTTCTGCTGGACCGCCGCCGGGGTGCGTCCCAGCTGCTTGGCGGCCGCCTGGGCGGTGCCCGACTTGGCGAGCTGACGCAGGGTGCGCAGTTCACCGGCTGACCACGATGCCCCATTGTTGGCTGGACGCTTGGCCATCACTCTCTCCTCGACTCTACAGGTTGAACGGAGGCGGGATCATACACTCCTCCGCGCCGGAACTGACAGGGAGATGCGGAGAAATTTGCCCCAAATGACATCAAACTCGGTCCGGACGCGGCGCGGCGCGCTCGGGCAACACGCCGACGAAGGTCGCACGGGATGTTGCGGATGAACCAACCTGACTTCCGGGAGAAAAGTCAAGACCGCCAACATCATCCTGAGATCATGTCAGGTAGTGACGCGCCGCACCGATCCGGGGTGCGGAGGCCACGCATACGTAAAATCCGCAGTTCGCGGTGTTGAGTGAGGGTCGGTGCGCGAGCGGGCGTGGGGGGCGCGTGCGGCGCGGGCTGGGGCCGGGCCGCAGCCGCCAGCGCCGCCGAGTGAGACTGGCGCGGCCGCAAGCGCCCGGCCGCCTGCGCTGTCAGGGCTGCGCGAGCGCAGCAGGCAACCTGGACGGGAGGGTCCGCCCTGACCTGTGGCCGGCCGGCTAGAATGGCTTCAGGTGCGATCCGTCCCGGTCAATCAGGGAGTGCCCATGATTTCAGCCCGAGAAGCCCTGCAGCGCCTGCGCGAGGGGAACCGCCGCTTCGTCGAGGACACGCGCAGCGCCGACACCCTCATCAGCCCACGCCGCCGGGCCGAACTCACGGCCGGCCAGGAACCCTTCGCCGCCATCCTGGGCTGCTCGGACTCGCGCGTACCGGTGGAGATCATCTTCGACCAGGGGCTGGGCGACCTGTTCGTGATCCGCGTCGCCGGCAATATCGTGGCGCCCTCGCAGGTCGGCAGCGTGGAGTTCGTCGCGGAACGCTTCAGGACGCGCCTGGTCGTGGTGCTGGGCCATTCCAACTGTGGAGTGATACAGGCCACGGTGGAACAGCTGCAGGGACCGACGGGGATCTGGTCCCGGAACGTGTCCTCCATCGTGAATCGTGTCAGGCCTGCGGTCGAGGGACTATTCGAAACGGGACTCAAATACGATCAGGACGCACTGATTCATCACGCTGTGCGCGCCAACGTGCGGGCCTCCGCCGCGCACTTGCGGCATGGCTCCGCCCTCATCGAGGAACTCATCCAGAAGGAGGGTTTGCTGGTGGTAGGCGCCGAGTATTCGCTGCACACCGGCGTCGTCGAATTCTTCGACGGGGTGCCGAAAGACTGATAGTGGAAACCCTGAGGGCACGGCGGGCGGTGCACTCAGGTCCAGTCCACGCCTGAGCATCGAAAGAGAACCGCAAGAATCGGAATGCCGCCTGCCGGCGCAGGCGGCAATCTGGGCACCCTCACACCAGGAGAGTGCCCATGAGCTTCCGGATCACCGCCCTGCCCGTCGAGCCCTTTGCCCCCCTCTTCGGCCTTTCCGAGGCAGAGCTAGCGAAACAGGGCGTGGTGCGGCACACAGC
>DATKLO010000051.1:0-3954 GCA_035542375.1 Steroidobacteraceae bacterium
TCCGGCGCACGCCTGGTGGATGGCGAGCATCGGTGGGTGACACCTGGAATCATCGATGTGCACTCTCATCTTGGGGTGTACCCGAGCCCACAGGTCGAAGCCAACTCCGACGGCAACGAGGCGACCTCACCGTCCACGGCCAATGTGTGGGCCGAACACTCGGTGTGGCCGCAGGATCCCGGGTTTCGCACCGCGCTCGCCGGCGGCGTCACCACGCTGCAGATCCTGCCGGGATCGGCCAACCTGATCGGTGGACGCTCGGTGATCCTGAAGAATGTGCCCAGCGTGACCTACCAGGGCATGAAATTCCCCGGTGCGCCGCAAGGTCTGAAGATGGCCTGCGGCGAGAATCCGAAACGGGTCTACGGCGCCGACAAGAGTCAGTTCCCCTCCACCCGCATGGGCAACGTTGCCGGCTACCGCGCCCAATGGGCCGAGGCGCAGGAGTACCTGCGCGACCAACAGGAGTACGAACGCAAGCACGCTGCGGGTGACAAGGACGCAAAGCCGCCGAAGCGCGATCTTCGCCTGGAGTCTCTGGCAGCTGCCCTGAAGGGCGAGATCATCGTCCACATGCATTGTTACCGCGCCGACGAGATGGCGACCGTTCTCGATATGTCGCGCGAGTTCGGCTATCACATCGCCGCCTTCCATCACGCGGTGGAGGCCTACAAGATCGCCGACCTGCTGGCCGAACAGGGTGTCTGTGCCGCGATGTGGGCTGACTGGTGGGGGTTCAAGATGGAGGCCTACGATGGCATCCCCGAGAACATCGCCTTCGTTGACGCAACCCCGGGCGGGTGCGCCATCGTGCATTCCGATTCAGAGGAAGGGATCCAGCGACTGAACCAGGAAGCGGCGAAGGCGATTGCCTATGGACGGCGGGCGGGACTTGCGATTGCGCCCGAGCGCGCGATTCAGTGGCTCACGGCCAACCCGGCGAAGGCCATCGGGGTGCTCGGCCGTACCGGCACGCTCGAAAGCGGCAAGATGGGTGACGTAGTGGTGTGGAACGGCAATCCATTCAGCGTCTACGCCATGGCCGATTACGTATTCATCGATGGCGTCTTGCGCTACGACCGCTCCAATCCGGCTCTCACTCCGCAATCTGATTTCACACTGGGTCAGCCGGCCGCAGCGGGGGTGTACCCATGAGAACCTCCGCTCTCGCGTGGCTGTTTGCTGTCACACTCCCGCTCGCGAGTGCCAATGCGGCGCCGAACACAACCCTCATTCGCGACGCGACCGTCCACACCGTGGGCGCGGCCGGTGTGCTCGAACATGCCGACGTGCTCATCGAGGACGGTCGGATCACAGCGCTCGGTCAGGGACTGAAAGCACCCGCCGGCGCCGAAATCATCGAGGCGCAGGGCCGCCCGCTCACTCCCGGCCTGTTCGGGGGACTCGGACACCTGGGCGTGGAAGAGATCGGCCTGGAGCCCAGCGTGGATGACTATTCACTCAAACTGGGCTCGATGCGGCCCGAGTTCGACGTGACCGCGGCGTTCAATCCAGACTCCGTGTCCCTGGCCGTGAATCGCCTCGGCGGTATCACCTTCGCCATGGTCGCCCCGAGTGCGGAGTCGGGCGGCAAGGGCGGCTCCGGCGGCACGCTGATCGCCGGCCAGGGAGCCATCGCTACACTGGACGGTACGCTCGTATCCAGGGCTCGTGCCCTGTTTGTCGATGTCGGCGGGGACGCCAGCGCCCTCACCGGTGGCAGCCGCGCTGCCCAGTTCATGATCCTGCAGCAGGCACTGACCGAAGTGCGTTCGCCAACGGCATTGCTCCCGAACGACCAAAGGCTGCTGACGCCGGCCGGACGCCGATCGTTGCAGGATTTCCTCAACGGTGCCGGACCCATCGTGTTTGATGTGGACCGCGCCTCGGATATCCGTCAGGTCATCGCCTTCGCCACACGGGAGAAATTGCGCGTCGTGGTCAAGGGCGGCACCGAAGCCTGGCGGGTCGGGTCGGAACTGGCAGCCGCCCGCATCCCGGTGATTCTCAACCCGCTGGACGATCTGCCGGGCAGCTTCGATACGGTGGGCGCCACACTGGAGAACGCCGCGCGTCTGAACAAAGCCGGCGTGAAGATTGCATTCAGCCTGGATGATCCGCAGCCGCACAACATCCGCAAGGTACGCCAGACGGCCGGAGTGGCGGTGGCACACGGCCTGCCGTGGGAAGCGGCCCTGGCGGCGCTCACGCGCAATCCGGCTGAGATCTTCGGCGTCGCGGACCGCGACGGCTCGGTGGCCATCGGCCGGCCCGCGGATCTGGTTCTCTGGAGTGGCGATCCGCTGGATGTGACGAGTCTGGCCGACCGGGTCTTCATCGCCGGGGTGTCTCAACCCATGCAGTCCAGGCAAACACTGCTCCGGGACCGCTACCTGGAGAAGCTGCGCGTGCACGCGGCGCGCTGACGAGGTTCAGACGTGCAAGCCAAAAGCTACAAGTACTACGACCTGCTGCTGGGCGCCTACGTTTGCGTACTCCTGTGTGCGAACCTCATAGGGCCTGCGAAGGTCTCCACGGTCCAGGTGCCGCTGATAGGACCGGTCACCTTCGTGGCCGGCGTATTATTCTTTCCCTTCTCATACTTCTTTGGCGATGTGCTCACCGAGGTCTACGGCTATGCACGTGACCGGCGCGTAGTCTGGGCTGGCTTCGGGGCGCTGGTGTTCGCGTCCGTCATGGCAACAGTCATCGTGCAGCTGCCGCCCGCCGACTTCTGGAAGGACAAACAGGGCTCGGTGGAGGCGATCTTCGGCAATACTCCGCGGATCATCAGCGCCTCGATCATCGCGTTCTGGTGCGGCTCATTCGTCAACAGTTACGTGCTGGCGAAGATGAAGATCCTCACCCGGGGTCGCTGGCTGTGGACCCGCACCATCGGTTCCACGATGTGCGGTGAACTGGTGGACTCGGGCCTGTTCTACACGATCGCCTTCATCGGGCTGTGGCCGACGAAACAGCTCATCGCGGTCACGATCACCCAGTACGTCCTCAAGTCCGCCTGGGAGGTCATCATGACGCCGGCCACGTACAAGATCGTCGGCTTCCTCAAGCGCGCCGAGCACGAGGACTATTACGACCGCGGAACCAACTTCACGCCCTTCTCGCTCTCCGCATGAGCGCTGGTGATGGCGGGTTGCTGCGATTCGGCGTGCTTGGCGCGGCGAACATTGCGCGCGCATTCATTGCCGGCGTGAAACCCTCCGCGCGGCTGGTGGTGGCCGCTATCGGCAGTCGCGATGCAGGCAAGGCGGAGCGCTTCGCGCGTGAGACCGGTGTCGCACGGTGGCATGGCACCTACGAGCAGCTGCTCGCCGATCCCGACATCGACGCCATCTACAATCCGCTGCCCAACAGTCTGCACGCCGAATGGACCATCCGCGCCTGCCGCGCGGGCAAACATGTGCTGTGCGAGAAGCCACTCGCAATATCCCCCACAGAGGCACGCGCCATGTTCGAGGCAGCCGCGCAGAACGGCGTGTGCCTCATGGAGGGCT
Source organism: Steroidobacteraceae bacterium (assembly GCA_035542375.1). GTDB lineage: Bacteria > Pseudomonadota > Gammaproteobacteria > Steroidobacterales > Steroidobacteraceae > 13-2-20CM-66-19. Next base: position 3,516 of record DATKLO010000051.1, read on the forward strand.
ATCCCTATCGCGCGCAGCCACAGACCATCCGTCTCCTCGAGCTCGTCGCGGCAGGTGAGATCGGACGGCTGCAGCTGATCCAGTCCAGTTTTGGATTCACGCTGCCCGCAGGCCCGAACATCCGTCTGGATGCGGGACTCGCCGGTGGGGCGCTGATGGATGCGGGCACGTATCCGGTGAGCCTTGTGCGCATGGTGGCGGGAGAGCGGCCGGTGCGGGTCCAGGCCCAGGCGCTGTGGGCCGACGGAGTAGACCGTGCGCTTGCGGCCACTCTGGAATTCGACAGTGGGCTGCTGGCGCAGATCTCCTGCAGCTTCTCGACCGGCGCGCATCGCCAGGCGCTGATCGCGGGCACCGGTGGTGTCATCCAGTCGGCATTCCAGAACCACCCGCCACTGGATCGCCCCGCGGAGATCCTGCTGAAGCGCGGTACGGGTTG
>DATKLO010000052.1:0-33545 GCA_035542375.1 Steroidobacteraceae bacterium
CTCCTGATCCACGAACATGCGGCGCATGCCATCGTGGACGATCACGGCGAGCTCGTAGGCAAACGTCGGATCGTAGGAGACGCAGTTGGGCACTGTCGTGGCCAGCAGCTGGCTGTGCCCGTCCTGGTGCTGCAGACCCTCGCCGGCGAGCGTGGTGCGGCCGGCGGTGGCGCCGAGCAGGAAGCCACGCGCCTGGCTGTCGCCCGCCGCCCAGATGAAATCGCCGACACGCTGGAAACCGAACATCGAATAGAAGATGTAGAACGGCACCATGTTGATGCCGTGGTTGCTGTAGGCGGTGCCAGCGGCGATCCACGAGCACAGCGCTCCGGCCTCGTTGATGCCCTCCTCGAGCATCTGTCCCTTCTTGTCCTCCCGATAGGACATCAGCGTCTCGGCGTCCTGCGGTGTGTAGAGCTGGCCCACCGAGGAGTAGATGCCGATCTGGCGGAAAAGGCCCTCCATGCCGAAGGTGCGCGCCTCATCCGGCACGATCGGCACGATGTTCTTGCCGATGTTGCGATCCTTCAGCAGCATCGTGAGGATGCGCACGAAGGCCATGGTCGTGGAGATCTCGCGTTCGCCGGTGCCTTCCAGCAGCGGACCGAACGATTCGAGCGGCGGGACGACCAGCGGGGGTGCCTCGCGCCGTCGCGCCGGCAGATAGCCGCCGAGGGACACGCGCCGCTCCCGCAGGTAGCGGCCTTCCTCGGTCGTCTCCTCGGGCTTGCGGAAGGGCAGTCGCGCGATGTCATCGTCCGAGACGGGAATGTGGAAGCGGTCGCGGAAGGCGCGCAGATCCTCTTCGGAGAGTTTCTTCTGCTGGTGAGCGACCATCTGCCCCTCGCCCCCCTTGCCGAGCCCGAAGCCCTTCACGGTCTTCGCGAGAATCACCGTCGGCTGACCCTTGTGGGCGTGGGCGGCGGCATAGGCCGCGTAGACCTTGCGCGGATCGTGGCCACCGCGGTTCAGGCGCCAGATCTCCTCATCCGACATGTTGGCGACCATGGCCTTCAGCTCGGGATACTTGCCGAAGAAATGCTCGCGGGTATACGCGCCGCCCTTCGCCTTGAAGTTCTGGTACTCGCCGTCGACGCACTCCTCCATCACCCGGCGCAGCAGTCCGTTGTGGTCCTTGGCGAGCAGCGGATCCCAGCGCGAGCCCCACAGCACCTTGATGACGTTCCAGCCGGCGCCGAGGAAGGCCGCCTCGAGCTCCTGGATGATCTTGCCGTTGCCGCGCACCGGACCATCGAGGCGCTGCAGATTGCAGTTGATGACGAAGATCAGATTGTCCAGGCCCTCGCGCACCGGCATGGTGAGCGCGCCCATGGACTCCGGCTCGTCCATCTCGCCATCGCCGAGGAAGGCCCAGACTTTGCGGTCGGAGGGCTTCGCCAGTCCCCGGTGCTCGAGGTAGCGGATGAAGCGGGCCTGGAAGATGGCCATCATCGGCCCGAGTCCCATCGAGACGGTGGGAAACTGCCAGAAGTCGGGCATCAGCCACGGATGCGGATACGAGGACAGTCCCAGACCGGGACCGCCGGCCTCCTGGCGGAAGTGCCTCAGCTGTTCCTCGCTCAGGCGTCCCTCCAGGTAGGCGCGTGCGTAGATGCCGGGTGAGGAGTGACCCTGCATGAACACCATATCGCCAGGATGACGTTCGGAGGGCGCGCGCCAGAAATGATTGAACCCGACCTCGTAGAGCGTGGCCGAGGAGGCGTAGCTGGAGAGATGCCCACCGTACTCGGAGGAAACGCGATTCGCCTGCACCACCATGGCCATGGCGTTCCAGCGGATGTACGCCTCGATGCGACGCTCGAGAGCGCGGTTGCCCGGATACTCCGGCTCGCGCCCCGTGGGAATACTGTTGACATACGCCGTGTTCGGCTTGAACGGCAGATAGGCGCCGCTGCGACGCGTGTAATCGATCAGGCGCTCCAGCAGATAGTGCGCCCGCTCCGCGCCATGTGTCTTGAGCACCGAGTCGATGGACTCGAGCCACTCCTGGGTTTCGACGGGGTCGAGGTCTTCCAGTTTGGGAGGTTCGGTCATACGGTGTGCCCGAGCTTACTGCGTTGCCAGATGCGACATATGAGGGCGGCAAGCCCCGGAAGAAAGTCGCGGCGGTGTGGTCACTGTCCCGCAGCCCCGTCCCGCACCGAAAATAAAGGTCCGGGAAATGGAATAAGATGCGCCGGCAGCAACGTACGTGCGTGAGAAATCGCGCCTACACAAGCGGCGCCATGATCCGGGTTTCACCCGCGATGGTCAAGCAAGCCGGAAGGGCCAAGGGGACGAGAGTGAGCGCGAGCGCGACGCAGAATTTCCGGGTTTCGCGCGGGGTCGCGCGCGCCGGACGACAGTCCGTCCGGGCAGCGCTGCTGCCGCCGCAGACGATGCCGGTGATCGCACACGCGCAGGCCGGTTCGGCGGGCAATCTGGACGCCGTGCTCGCGATCGTGCCGGATAAGGCGACCGCTGCGGCGTTCGATCCTTTGCCGGAGAGCGGCCGCTGGCGGGAACTGCATGCGCGCAGCGGCGCCCGCTCCGGATCGGTGCGCACGACGGTACTCGCCAACCGGCGCCAGACACTGGCCGTCATAGGTTATATCGGGTCGGACGCCAGCGCTTTCCAGAGACTGGCGCTCGCCGGACGGATGCTCAAGGAGTGTTCGGCACGCACACCACAGACCATCGGTCTGTTTGTATCCCCCATCCTCGCGGCTGCCCCAGCGGCGCTCGAGGCCCTGCTCGCAGCCGCCCTCGCGCAGGCGTTTCAGATGCCGGCCTTCCGCGCGAGCGAACGAGGCGGAAATCGCATTCAACGCGTCGTTCTGTTGGACGCCGCCCGGAAGCCGCGTGCGGACGGCAAGGACGCGCGAGTTGACGTGCCATTCGCGGTAGCCGCGGCGCGCGGAAACAATCTGGTCCGTTGGCTGGGCGCGCTGCCACCCAACATCCTGGATGCGCGGGGCTATCACAGAGCAGTCGCCACACTCGCTCGTCGACACGGACTGGGATTCAAGTGGCTGAACGAGAGCGCTTTGCGCCGCGCCGGAGCGAACGCCTTCCTCGCAGTGTCATCGGGCAACAGCCGGCGCGACGCCGGCATCGCCCATCTCACCTACCGGCCGCCTCGCACCCGGACCCGTACTCCGGACGTTGCACTGGTCGGCAAGGGAATTGTGTTCGACACCGGTGGCGTCAATCTGAAGACGCACCGGTCCATGCTGGACATGCACACGGACATGTCAGGAAGCGCCGTGGCGCTCGCGACGCTGCTGGCACTCGCGGAGCTGCGTGCACCGATCGCAGCGGATGCGTGGCTGGCGATCACGGAAAACCACATCGGTCCGGATGCCTACCGCCCGCAGGAGATCGTGACCGCCTCCAACGGTGTGACCATCCAGGTCATTCATACCGACGCCGAAGGCCGCATGGTGCTGGCGGACACACTGGCGCTGGCCGCCCGCACGCGGCCGCGGTTCATGATCGATTTCGCGACGCTCACCGGGGCTTGCGTGTATTCGCTCACCGAGCGGATGAGCGGCGTGCTCACCAACCGTGCGGAACTCGCCGGGAAGCTCGTCGGGGCGGGCCGCACGAGCGGGGAGCGGGTCTGGCATTTTCCATCGGACGCGGACTTCGATTCGGACCTGGAGAGCAAGATCGCCGACATCCTCCAGTGCAGCGCGGATGGCAAAGGTGACCACATCCTGGCGACGCGCTTCCTGGGACGCTTCGTGCCCGACAGCATTGCCTGGGCGCACGTGGATCTGTCCTCAGCGACGCGCAGCGGTGGACTGGCCCACATCAATACCGATGTGACCGGCTTTGGCGTGCGATATGCGCTCGAGCTCATCCTGCGCCACGACATCCTCAAGGGGCTCAAGCGATGAGGGCGAACTCCGTGACGATTCGCCGCCCGGATGACTGGCATCTGCATTTGCGGGATGGAGCGGCCTTGCGCGCCGTCGTGCCGTTCACCGCCGCGCAATTTGCTCGCGCGATCGTGATGCCCAACCTGAAGCCGCCGGTCACGACGACTGAACACGCTCTCGCCTATCGGCAGCGGATTCTCGCTGCGCTGCCGGCCGGCTCGTCGTTCGACCCGCTGATGACGCTGTACCTGACGGACAGTACCGATCCCCGCGAAGTGGATCGCGCGCAGGCCAGCGGCCAGGTGTGGGGATTCAAGCTGTACCCTGCCGGGGCGACCACACACTCGGACTCCGGAGTGACCGACATCCGGCGCATCGATGCCGTGCTGGCGCGCATGAGCGAGACCGGCATGGTTCTGCAGGTGCATGGCGAGGTGACGGACCCGGCGGCCGATGTGTTCGATCGCGAGGCCCGCTTCATCGATTCGATCCTGGTGCCGCTGGTTGCCCGCTACCCGCGGCTGCGCCTGGTGTTCGAGCACATCACGACGCGCGCGGCGGTCGAGTTCGTGCGCGCTCATGCAGGCGTCGGCGCGACGATCACGCCGCAACACCTGCTCATGAACCGCAATGCGCTCTTCACCGGTGGCATTCGCCCGCATCACTACTGTCTGCCGGTGCTGAAAACCGAACCGGACCGACTCACACTGCTCGAGGCCATCTCCAGCGGCGATCGACGCTTCTTCCTCGGCACCGACAGCGCGCCGCATGCGCGCCAGAGCAAGGAGGCAGCCTGTGGCTGCGCCGGCATCTTCTCGGCGCACGCGGCCATCGAGTTATATGCAGAAGCATTCGATTCCGTCGGTGCGCTCGGCAAGCTGGAAGGCTTCGCCTCCGAGCACGGTGCCGCCTTCTACGGACTGCCCGTGAACCAGGAAAAGATCACCCTCGTGCGTGAATCGTGGCCGGTACCGCAGAAGTATCCGTTCGACGGCGATGACCTGGTGCCGCTTCGCGCCGGCGAAAGCATCGCCTGGCGCCTGGCCGGATGATGGGCACAGGGATGAGCGCCGATTCGGATCAGGTTTCCTCACCCGCAACCGTGACACCGGTGGACGGTGGCGTGATGGCACGCCGCTTTCGTGGCTATCTGCCTGTGGTGGTGGATGTGGAGACGGGCGGATTCCACGCGGCGACCGACGCGCTGCTGGAGATCGCAGCGGTCATGATCGACATCGAGCCGGACGGGCGGCTCAAGCGCGGCATCACGCATAACTTCCACGTCAAGCCGTTCGAGGGCTCACGCCTGGATCCAGCGGCTCTCACGATCACGGGCATCGACCCATTCCATCCGCTGCGGCCCGCGTTGCCGGAGAAGGAAGCACTGGGACGTGTGTTCCGCGAGATTCGACACGCCATCCACTTCTACGGTTGCCGCCGTGCCATCCTCGTTGGTCATAACGCGGCCTTCGACCTGGGATTCCTCAACGCGGCCGTAGCTCGAGCGGAAGTGAAGCGCAATCCCTTCCATCCCTTCTCGTGCTTCGACACGGCCACACTCGCCGGTGCGGCTCTGGGCCAGACGGTGCTGGCCAAAGCGCTGGCGGTGGCGGGACTGGAGTGGGACGCGAGCAGCGCGCACTCGGCGGCCTATGACGCCGAGCGCACCGCTGAGGTGTTCTGCCTGATCTGTAATCGGCTGGCGGACAGCTACCGGGACGCGCAGGAACGCGCCGTGGCGCTCGGCTGGTTCAATGCCGCGGCGGCGACCGACCCGGCGGCGGACGAGCCGCAGATCGACGCGTAGCGCCGACATTCCGAGCGTCGATTGATTCCGCTGACGGAACGCCGTGAACCCTGGCGCGGGGCTCGGGGCGGGATTCAGGCGGTCGCAGCGCCCGCTTCGGTCAGCAGCTTCTTGAGCTCGCCGTTGCGGTACATCTGCAGGGCGATGTCGCAGCCCCCGACCAGCTCGCCGTTCACGTACAGCTGCGGATAGGTCGGCCAGTTCGAGTAGCGCTTGAGCGCATCGCGCATCTCAGGCTCCTCGAAGATATTGATGTGCTTGAAGTCGGCGCCGACCGCGCGCAGCGCGGCCACGGTCTGGGCCGAGAAGCCGCACTGCGGGAAATCCGGTGTGCCCTTCATGAACAGCACCACCGGATGGGAGCCGATCTCGGCCTTGATTCGCTCTATGACGTCGGTCATCGAATTTCCTCGTGCGCGGGCGCACCGGCGCCGGCTTGCGAAACCTCAGAAATCTGGCGGCGGACCGGGCCGGTTTCAAGTCACCGGCAGCGGCACCGTACCACGCCGGGCCCGCCTGCGGCGCAGCTCATCCAGGAGTGCCCATTGCTCGGCCGGGCTCATCGCCAGCCAGCGGCCGATCTCCGCGCCCGTGCGCAAGCATCCGGCACAGAAGCCGTCCGCGTCCAGCGCGCAGACGTTGATGCACGGCGAAGGGGGCGGCCCCGGGCGGCTCGGTTCGATCGGCGCAACTCCTCGATTGGACCCGGACCTGCAACTCACCCGGACCTGCGGTCACGGTCAAAAGCCGCCGGGTCCGACAGCCGAGCCTCACGAGGAAGCGCGGCTAGAGCGTTGAATTATGGGGGGGCGTGGCCTATTCTTCAAACCGCGCGGGCAGTCCGGCCCAGGCAGAACAATAACTTGGGCGTTGCCCACTTCCAGTCAAGCCGAAGGGAGCCATCCATGAATCCGTTCACTTCCGTCACCCGGGCGATCATCACCGGGGTGATCATCGCGCTGCTGATCGCCCTGGCCATCGCACCGGCCCAGTTCAACGAGCTCGGTCTGGCACGCTGGTGTCATATCGTATTCGGCATCACCTGGATCGGCCTGCTCTATTACTTCAACGTGGTGCAGACCCCCGGACTGGCGGCGGCTGCCGCGGACAAGGGGGGACCGGGCGGCGCGGGCGTCAATAAGTACATCGCCCCGCGCGCACTGCTGTGGTTCCGCTGGTCGGCGCTGGCCACCTGGCTCACGGGCTTCTGGTACCTGACCTACTCGAAGCAGTTCATGAACGCGCTGACGCTCGGCGGCGGACAGGACTACTACGGCCTGGTGATCGGCACGGGCATGTGGCTCGGCACCATCATGCTGTTCAACGTGTGGGCGCTGATCTGGCCGAACCAGAAGAAGATCCTCGGCATCGTCCCCGCCACGGATGAAGAGAAGGCCAAGGCACGCAAGGTCGCCCTCTACGCCTCCCGCACCAACTTCATCCTCTCCATTCCCATGCTGATGTGCATGGCCTCGGCGTTCCATCACTCGTTGCCCATCTGAGACAGGACTGACCGCCCGGGTCCGGCCGCATGCCGGGCCCGGGCAGTTTTCGGGTAGGCTGCGCTGCATGTCCGAGCAGCCCCACGACATCGAATCTCAAGTCGCCGCCGCCCTGCGCGAGGACGTTGGCAGCGGCGATGTCACCGCCCAGCTCGTTCCGCCCTCCCAACAGGTCCGCGGCCGCGTCATCACGCGCGAGGCCGGCATCCTGTGCGGCCAGGCATGGGTCGATGAGACGTTCCGCCAGCTCGACGCATCGGTCCGGTTGACATGGCACGCGGCTGACGGTGATCGGCTCGTGCCGGACCGGGTCCTGTTCGAGATCTCCGGCCCCGCACGCCCGGTCCTGACTGGCGAACGCACCGCGCTCAATTTCCTCCAGTTGCTGTCCGGCACCGCGACGGCGGCGCGCCGGTTCGTCGATGCCGTTGCGGGCACCGGCTGCACCATCCTGGACACGCGCAAGACCGTGCCGGGCCTGCGCAGTGCGCAGAAATATGCGGTCCGCTGCGGCGGCGCCTGCAATCACCGCGCGGGCCTGTTCGATCAGGTCCTGATCAAGGAAAACCACATCGCGGCCGCAGGCTCGCTGACTGCAGCCATCGCCGCAGGACGGCGCGCGGCGCAGGGCCGCAAGGTCGAAGTGGAAGTGGAGTCGCTCGAGGAATTCGCGGCGGCGCTCGCGGCAGCTCCGGACATCGTGATGCTCGATGAGTTCAGTCTGGCGGACATGAAGGCCGCCGTCGAACTGAATCGGGCGCGTGGCCGACCGGTCCAACTGGAAGCGTCCGGGAGTGTCAGCCTGGAAACGGTGCGAGACATAGCCGCGACGGGGGTCGACTCCATTTCAGTGGGCGGGCTGACCAAGCACGTGCGCGCGCTCGATCTCTCGATGCGGCTGACATTCTCAGGCAACGGCTGACTTCAGCACGCGCTGCGGCTGGGCGACACCGTAGCCCTGCGCGTAGTCCACTCCGAGGCTGGTCAGCATCTGGATGATCTCGGCGTTCTCGGCGAACTCGGCGATGGTCTGCTTGCCCGTGAGGTGGCCGATCTCGTTGATGGAGCGGACCATCTCGCGGTCGATGGGATCACGCAGGATCTCGCGTACGAAGCTGCCGTCGATCTTCAGGAAATCCACCGGGAAGTGCTTGAGGTAGCCGAACGAGGACAGGCCGGTGCCGAAGTCATCGAGCGCGAACTTGCAGCCCAGTTCCTTGAGCGCCTGGATGAAACGGTTGGCCTGCGAGAAGCTGGCCACCGCGGCGGTTTCGGTGATCTCGAAGCAGATCTTGGAGGCATCCAGGCCGCTGCGGTGGAACTGGTCGATCACGAACGGCAGGAACTTGTCATCGCCCAGGCTCTGGCCCGAGAGATTGATGGAGCACATCAGCAGCTTCTCGCGCTCGTCGGCCTCGGAGACCAGCCAGCGCAGCGCGTTCTCGATCACCCACCGGTCAATGGCCGGCGTGATGCCGTAGCGCTCGGCCGCGGCGATGAAATCGTTCGGGGCCACGATGCGTCCGCCTTCGTCCTTCAGGCGCAGCAGCAGCTCGTAATGCGCACCGACCTCGGTACGCTGCAGCGGCTGTATGGCCATGCGATACAGCTCGAAGCGGCCCTCTTCCAGCGCGGCATTGATGCGCGCGGCCCACTGCATCTCGCGACGCCGGCGCATGAGCTCGATGTCGTTTTCAGCGAAGCTGTGCACGCGATTGCGGCCACCTTCCTTCGCTGCCTGACAGGCACTGTCGGCAGCGGACAGGATGGAAGCGACGTCCTCGTTGTCGGCCGTGATCGGCACCACGCCGATGCTCGCGCCAAGCCGGAACACGCGGTCTTCCCAGGTGAAGCGGAAATTGCGTACACCCTCGCGGAGAGTCTCGGCGGTACGCATGGCCTCATCCAGTGAACAGCTCTCCAGCAGGATGCCGAACTCATCCCCGCCCAGGCGCGAGAGGGTGTCACGCCAGCGGACCTTGGATTTGAGCAGCGCACCCACCTGACCGAGCAAAGCGTCACCGGCGCTGTGACCGCAGGTGTCGTTGACGATCTTGAACTGGTCGATGTCGAGATAGCACAGGGCGTAAGACGCTTCGCGCGCCTTGGCGCTCTTCAGAGCGCGCTCCATGCGGCTCTCGAACTCGCGGCGGTTCACCAGACCTGTGAGCAGATCGTGGCTGGCGTGATAGGACAGACGCCTGTTGAGTTCGCGGGACTCGCTGACGTCGTGGAACACCAGCACGCCACCGGATACGTGGCCCGCGCCGTCGCGGATCGGCGCGGCGGTGCTTTCGACATAGAGCTCGTTGCCGTCGCGGCGGATCAGCAGCATGGGCCGGACGGACTTGATCGGCCGGATGCGGCGGATCGAGACCGTGAGGGGATTCTCCAGCGGCTCACACGTCTCTTCGTGAAAGGCGCGGAAGATCTCCTCCACCGGTCGGCCCATGGCGTCTTCCAAGCGCCAGCCGGTCAGTTCCTCGGCCACCGGATTGATGTAGTCGATGGTGGAGTGGGCGTCGGTGGTGATGACGCCGTCACCGATCGACTGCAGAGTGATCTGCGCGCTTTCCTTCTCGCGGAACAGCGCTTCCTCGTAGATCTTGCGCTCGGTAATGTCGAGTTCGACGCCCACCAGGCGCAGCAGTCGGCCGTGCTTGTCCACCCGCGCGGTCGCGCGGCTGCTCACCCAACGCCACTCGCCATTGCGATGGCGCATGCGATGAGTGCTCTCGAATGCGGTTGTCTTGCCAGCCACATGGTCGCGGATAGCAGCCTGCACCCGCGACAGATCGTCGGGGTGGACGAGACTGCGCCAGTCCGGGGAACCGCGCATGTCATCGTCCGCGTAGCCGAGCATGGCCTTCCAGCGCGGAGAGAAATAGACCTCGTTGTTCTCGACGTCGAAGTCCCACAGGCCGTCATTCGCGGAGGCCTGGGCGAGAGTGGTGCGCTCCTCGAGCTTGGCCAGGCGCGCTTCGATGCGGATCCGCTCCAGGCCCGTGGCCAGGCTGGTGCCGATCAGCTTCATCAGCAGCTGCAGGTTCACGTCCCACGCGCCGCGCGGCAGCGTCTGTGCGAGTCCCAGGATGGCCGCCGGCTTGCCCTGCACGCGCATGGCGACCAGCAGCGTCGAGCCGATCTGCAGATCCGCGAGCTTGCGGCATTCGGCAGCCTGCTCGCGGCGCGGCGTACTGGTGTCACGCAGCTCGGAGAGCCGCAGATGATCGAGGCGGGATTTCAGCCAGGGAAACGTCTCGAGACGGACCTCGCGCAGGCCTTCCGGCTTGCACTGGGCAAAGGCACTGCGGGCGACCTGCACGTCTTCGACGACAAGATCGTCGGAACGCAGCACGATGAGGAATGCACAGTCGGTGGCCGTCGCATCACGCAGCAATTCCAGATTCCGCCGGATCGTCTCCTCGATCTGGTCCTTGCGCATGTTCTGGAAGTCGACCGCGATCTTGGTGCAGGCGACATCGAGACCGAGGATCGGACGCGGCGCGCGACCCGTCCACACATCTGCCGACAGGATGTCCGAAGCGGTGAAGTCCGCTGGCTTATCCGGCGGCAGACCTGACATTGAGTTCAAGACCTCCCAGAGGTTCCGCGCAGCCTAAACCACTGCGCCATCCGCAGCTGTGACGCCGTCGGGGTTCACGAGCCCGCGGATTTCCAGCTAGTTACGCGCGATTCTCGCACACTGATCGAGGAACACAAGGTAACGTCCTGTTCAATCTGAGGTTACCGACTTGACAATATCTGCCGCGGGCCTCCCGAGCGATGGAGCAGATCGAGCCAGGCGGCCACGACCGTCGCGACGGAGATTCCCAGAATGTTCTGCACGCCATCCACCATCCCGGTGAGCGCGATGGCGCGCGTGGTAGCGCCGCCGGGTCGGAATAGCGCGGCGTCTGCGGTTCCAAACAGTGAGACCGTGGGGCAGCCGAGTGCGGCCGCGGCATGCGCCGGACCCGTATCGACGGAGATCATGCTCTTTGCTCTCTCCAGCAAAGGCAGCAGCGTGGTGATAGGTAAGTCGTCAGCCACGTTGTGGACATCCGCGATCCCCGCGCAGCGGACGATGTCCTGATTGAGGCTGTACTCCTGCGGAGTACCCGAGAGCAGCACGGCCTGATCGGGACAGTGCTCGCGCATCGCCCGCACCACCGCGCCCCAGCGGGACTCCGGCCAGTACTTGTCGGCACCAGCCCGAGACCTTAGTCCACGTCGCGCGATGTGCCGGCTGCCAGGGTGCACGACCGCGAACGCCCGACCCTGCAGACCCCGTCGGGCGAGCCAGTTCTCCGCCAGTTCGCGGGACTGGGCCGACACTTCGAGCTGTGCGCAGCGCGCCGTCGTTCCCGCCGGCAGCGGTGGCACCTGGCCGGCGAAGGCGACCGGCAGTTCGTTCCCCAGGCGGATATAGCGATCGGCAAAACTCTCCCCGGGCTGCCAGGGGTAGTCGCGGGAGTCGCAGATGAACTTCCCGGGCAGGCCGGCGCGAGTGAGCAGGTCTCTGCCGGCCGGGTGCATGTCGCAATACCAGGTCGGGCCGTGACCCCGGGCCCGCAGCCAGTCCACCAGCCGCCTCTGATCCAGGCTGAGCCAGTAAGGGGTGCGCCGGCTGCGAATCAGCATCAGCCGGCTTACGGAGGAGTAGTCCTCCAGCAGGGGGCGCGTCCAGGCACCGGAGGCCACCACATCCGCGGGCCTGCCGAACCGGGCATGCAGGTGCCGCAGCAGCACGGTCAGGAGAACCATGTCGCCGAACGCGCCGAAGCGGATCACCAGCGGTGGCGGCCCGGCAGTTGCGGCGGCGGATCCGCTCAATTCCGCGATCCTTCCAGGGCGGCGCGCGCGACGCCGAACAACCTCTTCAGTTCCTGCTCCATCGCGACCTGTTGACTCTCCAGCGCCGAGCCGTCCGCGACCCGTGGCGCGTAGCGCGGCGGACCGATCGCGATGGCAATCCGAGCGAACGGGAGCGGCAGCACGAATTTGTCCCACTTGATCAGCCAGGCGCGCGATGCGCAGTACGCCATCGGCAGCATCGGCCGACCCGACATCTGTGACAGCAGGATCGCGCCAGGTTTGAACTTGAAGCGTGGACCACGAGGCCCGTCGGGAGTGATCACCGGAGAGACGTTGTCGCGCACCAGCGCCTGATAGTAATCACGCAGCGCGCGCGCACCGGTGTGCGTCGAGGAGCCGCGAATCACACTCCCGCCGATGCGCTGAACCATCATCGCGCCCAACTCCCCATCCACGGAGGGGCTGATCAGCCAGCCCACCTTGAGCCCGCGCGCGGTCTGATCGAGCAGATAGCGCGCGCAGAACAGCTGGTGCTGATGCCAGTAACACGGCACGAATGACGGCGCCCTGGCGAGCGCCTCATCGAGGTGCTCAACACCGGACACCGACACCACGCGGCACGGCTTCATCCAGGCGTGGATGATCCCCAGGCCGAGCGGCACGGCGAGCCGGTACAGCAGGCGCCGGCCCGCGGTCATGCGGCGGCTCGAGCGCGTGGTCTTGCGATACAGCGTGTTGCGCAGGCCCCCGGGCCCGGAATCCGTCATGTCCGGTCCGACTGAGCTAGAATTTGTGCTTTGCGCATCGCGCACCCGCATGACCGACATCGAGTCCAGACACCCACCCGAGGCCGAGCTCCAGTTCGATGTAGGCTCCACGGACGATTCCCTGGAGCGCATGACCGAGCTGTTCGCCCGGTACGGCGATACCTACCGGGTCTTCGCGCCAGGCCGCAGGGGTTACACCTACGTCATCCATCATCCGGATGACATCAAGCGGGTGCTGGTGTCCAACCACCGCAACTATACCAAGGGCGTGGGCCTGGACCGGGTCAAGATTCTGCTCGGCAAGGGGATCATGACCAGCGAGGGGGAGCTGTGGAAGCGCCAGCGCTACATGATGCAGCCGTTCTTCCACCGGCGCGTGATCACCGGCTTCGCGCAGATGCTGGATGAGGCCAATGAGCGCTTCGCCGCCCGCTGGGAAGATATCGCAGCGCGCGGCGAGCTGCTCAACGTGACGGAGGAGATGAGCGAGCTGACGCTCGACATCGTGCTGCGCTCCATCTTCGGAAGCGATCTGGAGGGCCTGTCCAAGGCCTTCGAGATGGTCACGCGCGAACAGGCGCGCAACCTGCAGTTCGCCTACAAATTCCGTTCGCTCACCAAGCTGGTGGCCGAGGTCATCCAGCGGCGCCGCGCCGCGCGCGTGGAGCACTTCGACTATGTCGGCATGCTGATGAGCGCGCGCGACAAGGAGACCGGCGATCCCATGAGCGAGCGCGAGCTGATCGACGAGATCATGACGCTCGTGGTCGCCGGTCATGAGACCACCGCCAGCGGCCTCAACTGGACCTGGTACCTGATCTCGCAGCATCCTCAGGTGGAAGCACGCCTGCACGCCGAGGTCGATGCCGCCGGCCGGATCAACTCGGCGAGTCTGGACCGGATGGAAGAATTCGCCTACACGCAGCAGGTCATCAACGAAGCGCTGCGCCTCTACCCTCCCGGGTGGCTGCTCTCGCGCCGGACGATCGAGGCGGACGTGCTTGGCGGTTATGAGGTTCCCGCCGGCTGCGACGTGCTGCTGCCGCTGTACCTGTTGCATCGCCATCCGCGATTCTGGAAAGATCCGGATGTGTTCTGGCCGGAGCGGTTTGCGCCGGAGCACGAGGCCGAACGGCCGCGCTTTGCGTACATGCCGTTCGCCGCCGGGCCGCGGCACTGTATCGGCGAGACCTTCGCGCTGTACGAGATGCTGATGCACCTGTACAAGATGGCGCGCCGCTTCCGCCTGGTCCACGTGCCCGACCGGCCGCTGGAGCTCGAAGCGCAGATCAACCTGCGTACCCGTCATCCCCTGTTCATGAGGCTGGAACGCCGCTGATGTTGCAAGCCACCACACTGACCGAGCTGATCGAAGCCAATCGCGGCGCCGCGCGCAGCCTCACCTATCTCGAGGGAGATAACGATTCCCGCGATGTCTCCTATGCGGAGCTCCACGAGCGCGCGCTCGGCATCCTCTACCACCTGCAGCGCATCGGTGCGCGCCGCGGCGACAAACTGATCCTGTTCCTCAACAACAACGAGCAGTTCATCGACGCCTTCTGGGCCGCCATCCTGGGAGGCATCATTCCGGTGCCCGTGGCCCTGGGGATCAGCGACGAACACCGGCACAAGCTGCTGCGCATCGCGCGCAAGCTCGGCCAGCCATACATCTACACCGAGCGCAGGTCGCTGGACCGAATCGGCTCCTTCGCCGCACAGGCCGGCGAGACCGAGACGTTCGACAAGCTGCGGGCGCGCGCATTCCTCGTGGATGACCTGGACGACATCTCGCGTGCCGGCAAGCCGATCAAGGCGGCACCGGATGACACGGCATTCATCCAGTTCTCGTCCGGATCCACGAGCGAGCCCAAGGGTGTGGTGCTCACTCATGGCAACATCATCGCCAACTGCCGCGGCACGATCGAGGCTACGGGGCTGTGCGAGCAGGATGTCAGTCTGTCCTGGATGCCGCTGACGCACGACATGGGGCTGATCGGCTTCCACATCTTCATGTTCGCGAGCGGCGTGCACGCGCACCTGATGCCGACCGAGCTGTTCGTGCGCAGGCCGCTGCTGTGGCTGTCCTTCGCCTCGCGGATCCGCGCGAGCATCCTCTGCTCACCCAATTTCGGCTACAAGCATTACCTGAAGGTGCTCGGAGACCGTCCGCTCGATGGCGTGGACCTGTCCCGCGTGCGGCTGATCTTCAACGGGGCCGAGCCCATTTCCGTGCAGCTGTGCCGCGAGTTCCTGGCGCGGCTCGCGCCCACCGGACTCAAGGCCAACGCCATGTTCCCGGTCTATGGGCTGGCGGAGGCCTCGCTGGCGGTGAGCTTCCCTCCTGTAGGGGCGCCCTTGCGCACCGTGTCGTTGCACCGGCACCGGATGAATGTCGGCGATCCGGTTGAACAGGTGGCCAGTGGCGAGCGCGACTCGGTCGAGCTGGTCTCGGAGGGGAAAAGCATTCCGTACTGTCACGTGCGCATCGCCGGAGACGACGACCAGCCGCTCCCCGACGGACGCATCGGGCACGTCCACATGAGCGGTGAAAACGTCACGCGCGGTTACTTCGAGAATCCCGAGGCCAACGCGCAATCCTTCACCGCCGACAAGTGGCTGCGCACCGGCGACCTGGGTGTGATCCACGGGGGCGATCTGTACATCACGGGCCGGGCGAAGGAGATCATCTTCGTCAACGGACAGAACTACTACCCTCACGATCTGGAGAACATTGCCCAGCGCGCCGCGGGCCTCGATCTCGGCAAGGTCGTGGCGGCAGGCGTGCGGCCGCGGGGTGCCGAAACCGAACAGCTCGTGGTGTTTGTCCTGCACCGGGGCGGCGTGGAGGACTTCCTGCCCACGGCCACCGAGGTCTCCCGGCTCATCAACGAGCAGGCGGGACTGGAGGTCGCGGAGGTGGTCCCGGTCAAGCGCATTCCCAAGACGACCAGCGGCAAGATCCAGCGGCATCTGCTGGAGGAGAGTTACATCGCTGGCGAGTTCAACGAGGAGTTGCAGGCGCTTGCCGCGCTGCGCGCCGCCCAGCGCGGCCCCCAATCCGCCTCGCGCAGCCAGATCGAGGACCAGCTGCGTGTGATCTGCGAGACCGCCCTGCCGGGTAAGCGCGTGGACGTGCACGACAACCTGTTCGAGATCGGCGCCAGCTCGCTCAAGTTGATCGAAATCCACGAGCAGATCGACCGGGAATACCCGGGACTGGTGGACCTGACCGAGCTGTTCGACTTCCCCACCATCGGGGAGCTGGCGCAGCACCTGGAGGCCAGGCTGGCGGCGTGAGGGCATGTTTGCGGCAACCGCGGGGTTGCCAGCAGCGGCAGCCGGCGCCCCCCGGGAACAGCGGCCAACAACTTGAGGAAATACGGGGGATTACGGCTATACTCCGCGCGATGCATGCCTCCCATCACCCGGCTGCCGTGGCAACCCTGAGCTGCGAGCAGCGCCTGTCCGAGTGCGGCATCCGCCCCACCGCCCAGCGTGTGCGGATCGCAGACCTGTTGCTCGCCGCCCCCCAGCACCTCTCCGCCGAGCAGATTCTGGCGAGTCTGCGCGCCACGGGCGCGCGCGTGTCGAAGGCCACGGTCTACAACACGCTCAACCTGTTTGCGGCGCGGGGTCTGATCCGTCAACTCTCGGTGGACGGCTCGCGTGCCTGGTTCGATTCCAACGTCGACGCGCACTATCACTTCCACGATGTGAGCAGCGGTGCGCTCATCGATGTGCCGGTGCCTGAAGTTGAATTCAGCAGGCTGCCGCCGCCGCCGCCGGGCACCGAAGTCGCGGGCATCGATCTCGTCATCCGCCTGCGCAGGAAGTCCTGACCCTTCCCGACGGGCTGGCTGGCTTGCACCACCGTCCGCGCCCGAACCCGCCGCTCACCTTTGACCCTTGAATGGAGCGACCGTTGACGGTTCTACCCAGCGTTGAGATCGAGACCGGCCCGAATCCGACCGGCACGGTGTTGTGGCTGCATGGCCTGGGCGCCGACGGGCACGACTTCGAACCCGTCGTGCCCGCCCTGGTTGCCCCCGGGGAACGCGCGTTGCGATTCGTGTTTCCGCATGCCCCGGTGCGCCCGGTGACGATCAATGGCGGCATGTCGATGCGCGCCTGGTACGACATTCTGGGGTTCGATCTGCATGCCGCCCAGGACGAGCGGGGCATCCGGGCCAGCGACTCGGCCGTCACCGAACTCATTCGCCGCGAGAACGATCGGGGCATTGCGACGGATCGGATCGTGCTCGCCGGCTTCTCGCAGGGCGGCGCGATTTCGCTGTTCAGCGGACCGCGCTATCCGCAGAAGCTGGCCGGCATCATGGGACTGTCCTGCTACCTGCTGCTGGAATCGCGCTTCGCCACGGAGCGTGGCACCGCCAACCAGACCACGCCCATCTTCCTGGGGCATGGCACCCAGGACCCGATCGTCGACGTGCGCCGCGGCATGCAGGCCCGCCAGCTGCTCGAGGCGGCCGGCTACCCGGTCGAATGGCACAGCTACGCCATGCCGCATTCGGTCTGCCCGCAGGAGGTGGCGGATATCGCCGCCTGGCTGCGGCGGGTGCTGCCTTAGGCGGCCATGCCCGGAGGTTGGGCATGGCCGGGTCCGCGGCGCCACTTCGCCACCGCGGCCTTCGTGGCCGGAACCGGGTCGCAATCCAGGGTTGCCGGCGGGTGACGGCGCCGGCCGGGGTCTATAGAATCCGCACCCCCGGAGCCGACTTAGCTCAGCTGGTAGAGCACATCATTCGTAATGATGGGGTCCACGGTTCGAGTCCGTGAGTCGGCACCAGATTCGCAGCCAGTCGGTTGGATCAGCCCAGGGATGGGAGTAAACTAGTCAGGATGACTAGAATCCGCAAATCACGTTCCAGCGCGGCAAAGTCCGCAAAAGCGCGCTCCGCGAAGCCACGCACCGGATATTGGGTACTGCAGGAGGCTAAAGCGCGCTTCAGTGAACTGGTGCGCAAGGTGCACAGCGATGGACCGCAGCATGTCACGGTCCACGGGCGCGACGAGGTCGTCGTGGTTGCTGCAGATGAGTATCGACGTCTCAAGGGACAACTCACCGGCGAGGCGCTCATCGCCGCCATGCAGGCATCTCCTCATCGTGAGATCGACCTGGAACCGGCGCGTGCAGCCATGCCAGTCCGCGGCGTCCCGCTGTGAGCGGCTGGCTTCTTGATACGAACGTTCTGTCTGAAATGCGGCGTCCAAAGCCGGAACCGAAGGTGCTCGCATTCGTGGCCGCACAGCCGCTGGAGCACCTGTACATCAGCGCCGTCACGCTCGCGGAGATCCGTTTCGGAATTGAGCTTGTGACAGAGGCGGGACGTCGGGCGCAGCTCGTGGACTGGCTGTCGCACAGAGTCAGGCCCCTGTTTGAACAACGGATCCTGCCCATAACGGAGGATGTCATGTTCAGATGGCGGCTGCTGGTCCAAGAGGGCCGCAAGGTCGGCCATACGTTTTCGCAGCCCGATCTGATCATCGCGGCAACTGCGATTGATAGCGGACTGACCGTCATCACGCGCGACGTCGATGAATTTCGCCGGGCAGGCACATCGGTGTTCGACCCCTGGACCGAAACCATCGCTGCTGCCGCCCCGGCGCCCCAACGATAAGCCCGACGATCCTGCACAGCGGCCCGCGCAATCGGCACCGCAATCTTCACGATCGTCCGGAATTACCTGCAATCTTAATTAAATCAATCTGTTATACTATCCGAGGCGGCTCCTGTGCAGGCAGCTGCCGGGGCGGGGCGCGCAGAGGGCCTGGACCTGCGATATGTCACCCGGACGCGACTGTGGCCACGACCGTCGCGTGGGGCCGTCGGCCCGCCGCCCCGGGGATTCCGCTGGGCGCTTCGACCGCCGGAATTATTTTTCGCGACGTTAAACTTCCGGCCGACCAGACGCTTCCAACTCCTGAACAGGGCACCCGTTGTCCGGCCCAAATCGAAGGAACCCACGTGGGCGCGAACCCCGAAGCCAAGTCAGACGCCTCCGCGGGGCACTCGGAAGGTGTCCGCTGGATTGGCCGTGAGCCATTCGATCATGTCGTCCCGCTGAAGCCCGCTCCGACCGCGCCCGTGCAGGAAGGCGGCAGTGGCAGCCGGGCGCGCTGGATTGCGCTCGGCGTCGTCGCCCTGGTGCTGCTGCTGGTGGCTGGAATTCTGTGGAACGGCCGTGCCTCCGCGGACAGGCAGATGAGCCTCGCGGAACAACAGTCCACGCCGCTGGTGAGCGTCGGAACCCCCGGTGTCACATCAGTGACATCTACGGTCAGCTTCACGGGCACGATTGCTGCGCGGTATGACATGCCCATCGGCATCGAAGGCGATGCGGGCCGCATCGTGGCGGTGTATGTCGAGGCCGGCGACCGCGTGAAACGGGGCCAGCTGCTGGCGAAGATCGATGAATCCGTGTGGGAGCCGCAGGTCAACCGGCTGGCGGCCTCGCTCGAACAGGCGCGCGCGCAGGCGTCGCTTTCCGCGGCAGAGTATCGCCGCGCTGCAGCAGTGGAATCCGCCGGAGCGCTGTCAGCCGAAGAGATCGAGAAGCGGCGGGCGGCCTCCATCACGGATGCGGCGGCCGTCAAAGTGGCCGCTGCCATGCTGGCTGAGGCCCAGGCGCGCCTGAACCGCACTCGCGTGGTGGCCCCCACAGACGGCATTGTCCTGACCCGCAAGGCCGAAGTGGGCCAGACAGCCAATCCGGGCGGTGAGGCACTGTTCCGCCTCGCCAGCGGCGGGGAAATCGAGATGCGCGGCCAGGTGGCCGAGCAGGATCTGGCTGCGCTGAAGGTCGGCCAGACCGCGGCGGTGCACATCGTGGGTGTCGCCCGCCCGTTCGAAGGCCGCGTCCGGCTGCTCGGCGCGATCATCGACACCCAGACACGACTGGGCGACATCCGCATCGAGCTGAAGCCCGATCCGGCGCTGCGCCCCGGTGCCTTCGCGCAGGGCTCCGTCATGGTCAACACGGCGGAGCGGCCCGTCCTGCCGCAGACCGCGGTGCTGTCGGATTCACGCGGTGCGTACGTGTACCTGGTGGATGGCCAGAGTCGGGTGGAACGGCGCGACGTGCAGATCGGCGGCACGATTCCGGCGGGCATCATCATCTCCAAGGGCCTGACCGGCCAGGAGCGCATCATCACCACCGCCGCCGCCTTCCTGCGCGAAGGTGAGAAGGTCAATGTGGCGCCGTCCGCGAATACCACCTCCGCGGCACCATCGGCGGCATCACAAGTGGCGGGAGCGCGCTTGAGCAGCAGGGCGGGAGCGCACACATGAAGAACATCTCGGCGTGGGCGATCAAACACCCCGTCTCGCCGATTGTTCTGTTCACCGTCCTCCTGTTCATGGGCGTGGTGGCTTTCGTCCGTCTGCCCATCACGCTCGACCCCGACATCGCCTTCCCGCTGGTGCATGTGATCGTCATCCAGCCCGGTGCCGCGCCGCAGGAGATCGAGACCCAGGTGTTGCAGAAGGTCGAGGGCTCGGTGGCGAGTGTGGGCAACATCCACAACATCACCTCGCTCGCGATCGAAGGCCAGGCGAGCACCTGGATCGAGTTCCAGATCGGCACTCCCATCGATCGCGCGGTCGCGGACGTACGCGATGCGGTGGCCAAGGTGCGCAGCAATCTGCCACAGGGGATCCAGGAGCCGATCGTCCAGCGCGTGGATGTGGATGGCGGATCGATCGCCTACTACGCGGTCAGCACCACGACCCAGACCGAGGAGCAGCTCTCCTGGTTCGTGGACAACACCATCACCAAGCGACTGCTGTCGCTGCAGGGCGTCGCCCAGATCAACCGCGGTGGCGGCGTGAACCGGGAGATCCGGGTGGAGCTCGACCCGGCGCGCATGCAGGCGCTCGGCATCACCGCCGTGGACGTCAACCAGCAGGTGCGCGCCCTGAACCTCGACTCGCCGGGCGGCCGCGCCCAGGTCGGTGGCGGCGAACAGTCGATCCGCGTTCTGGGCGGCGCGCGCACGGCGCTCGCCCTGGGTGACACACGGATCGCCCTGCCCGGCGGGCGCTTTGCGCGCCTGAGCGACATTGCCAGAGTGCAGGACGGCGTCGGTGAGATCCGCAGCATCTCGCGACTGAACGGTCGCGACGCAACCACGTTCGGCGTTGCGAAGGCCAAGGGCTCCTCGGATGTGGCGGTGCTCAAGTCCGTCGAGCGCGAGCTCGCCAAGATCTCCGTGGAAAATCCAGAGGTGAAGATCACACAGGTCTTCACGACGGTGGACTACACCAAGCAGCAGTACCACTCGGCCCTGAGCGCCTTCATAGAAGGTTCGATCCTCGCCGTGATCGTGGTCTGGATCTTCCTGCGCGACATGCGCGCCACGCTCATTTCGGCCCTGGCGATTCCGCTCTCGGCGATTCCCACCTTCGCCTTCATGCAGGCGATGGGCTTCTCGCTCAACAGCATCAGCCTGCTGGCCCTTTCACTGGTCGCCGGTGTGCTCGTGGACGATGCGATCGTGGAGATCGAGAACATCGTACGACACATGAAGATGGGGAAATCCGGCTACCAGGCCGCGCTCGACGCGGCCGACCAGATCGGCCTGGCGGTGGTCGCCACCTCCTCGACCATCATGGCGGTATTCCTGCCCGTCAGCTTCATGCCGGGCATCTCCGGACAGTACTTCATCCAGTTCGGCCTGACCGTCGCCGCCGCCGTGTTCTTCTCATTGCTGGTGGCCCGGCTGATCACTCCCGTGATCGCCGCTTACACCCTCAAGTCAGACCACGTCGCCCCCCATGCCGACGGACCGATCATGTCGCGGTATCTTCAGGCGCTCACCTGGTGCGTCCACAACCGCTGGAAGACCATTGCCGGCGGTACGTTGTTCTTTGCGGTCTCGATCGCCGGGCTCATGCTCATACCGAAATCCTTCGTGCCGGATGCCGACTTCGGCGCGCCCGCCCTCTCCGTGGAAATGCCAACGGGCGTGCGCATCGAAGATACCGCGGCCGCCTCCGCCGCCGCCTACCGGATCATCGCGAAGCAACCCGAGGTCGCCAACGTCGTCGAGTCGATCGGGGAAGATGATTCGGCGGAGATCCGCACGGCGAACCTCTACATCCAGCTCGTGCCGCGCAGCAAGCGCCACGTGACCCAGAAAGAGTGGCAGGACCGGGTCATCCGGGAGCTGCGGACCATTCCGGACGCCCACATCAACTTCCAGAAGCAGTCCGGCGGTGGCGGCCGCGACGTCAACATCTACATCACGGGAGACGACCCGGCGATCACCGAAGCCGCCGCGCAGAGGGTGATCGGGGAGATGCGCGCCATGCCGGAACTGCGCGATGCGCGCATCAACGGCGACCTGCAGAGGCCGGAGATCCTGATCAAGCCGCGGCTCGACCTCGCTGCGCAGCTCGGCGTCACGGTCTCGAGCATCAGCGAGACGATCCGGATCGCCACCCTGGGCGATCTCGATCAGAACAGCGCCAAGTTCTCGCTCTCCGACCGCCAGGTGCCGATCCGCGTGAGCCTGCTGGAGTCCACGCGCCGCGATCTGTCGACGCTCGAGAATCTTCCGGTGCCGACGGCCTCCGGCGGAACCGTGCCCCTGAAGGCAGTGGCTGACATCGGTTTCGGGGAAGGACCCACCAAGGTCCGTCGCTACAACCAGAGCCGGCGGGTCTCGCTGGAGGCCGATCTGAATGGCGCCGCGCTCGGCACGGCGCTGGACAAGATCCACGCGTTGCCTTCGCTCAAACACCTGCCGCCGGGCGTGCGCCTGGTGGAGGTTGGCGATGCGGAGATCATGAGCGAGCTGTTCACGAACTTCATCATCGCGATCACGACGGGCGTGCTCATGGTGTTCGCCGTCCTCGTGCTGCTGTTCGCGCGTGTGCTGCAGCCGGCGACCATCCTGTCCTCGCTCCCCCTGTCCATCGGCGGGGCGGTGCTGGCGCTCATGCTGACGCGCAACTCGCTCTCGCTGGGTGTCATGATCGGCTTCCTGATGCTCATGGGCATCGTCGCCAAGAACTCCATCCTGCTGGTGGACTTCGCCATCGAGGAGATGCGTGCCGGCAAGGACCGACTCACGGCCCTGCTCGAGGCAGGCCACAAGCGCGCGCGGCCCATCGTCATGACCACGGTCGCCATGGTGGCGGGCATGCTGCCGGTGGCCATTGGCCTTGGCGGTGACAACGCCTTCCGCGGCCCCATGGCCGTCGCGGTCATCGGCGGACTCATCACCTCGACCGGCCTGACCTTGGTGATCGTGCCGGCAGCCTTTACACTGGTGGATGACATCGAGCGCTGGCTGGGCCCCAAGTTCGGCCGCGTGCTCACCTCGCAACCGCCAGCGCCGGAGGCTCATACGGCCGGCTGAGGCCTGATCGCCAGTGTCCGCGCCAGAGAGCGGGCTCGCCGAGCCCACCACGCCGGCCGCCCCCGAGAGACGTTCCGCGTGGTGGGTGCGCCTGCTCGCCGCCCTGCCCCTGTCGACCCTGTACGGCTTCTCCGGCTTCGTCGGCTGGCTCGCCTTCCGGGTCTTCCCGTATCGCAAGGCCATGGTGTGCGCCAATCTCGCCACCGCCTTCCCGGAGAAGGACGCGGCGGCCCTGGAGGAGGTCCGGCGTCACTACTACGCGGGCTTCGCCGACATGTTCGTGGAGATCGTCAAGTCAGCGAGCATGCCCGCGGATGAACTGCGCCGACGCGTCAACATCCTGAATCTGGACCGGCCACGCGCGCTGCTGGCGCAGGGCAAGTCCGTGCTGCTGGTGGCCGCCCACCAGTGCAACTGGGAGTGGATGCTGCTCGGGCTGTCGCTGAAGCTGGGTTATCCGCTCGATGCGGCCTACAAACCGCTGGTGGACCCCTGGGCGGAGCGCGAGATGAAGATCGTGCGCAGCCGCTTCGGATGCCGCCTCGTGCGGGCCAAGGAGCTGCTGCCCGACATGATCAAGCGGCGCAGCGTGGTGCGCGCCGTGGCCATGGTGGCCGATCAGGAGCCCACGACCAGCGAACACAAGCACTGGACGCGCTTCCTGAATCGCGACACGGCGTTCTACATGGGCCCGGAGGAGATCGCGCGGGTCACCCGGCTGCCCGTGTTCTTCATCGCGATGCGGCGCGTCTCGCGCGGGTTCTACGAGATGGATTTCCAGCCGCTGGCGGTCGATGAGAAGCTGGCCCCGGGGGAGCTGACCGAGCGCTATGCGCGTCTCGTGGAGGCGCAGATCCGCGCCGGACCGTCGGACTGGCCCTGGTCGCACAAGCGCTGGAAGCTGAAGAAGTCCGTCTACGGCAAGCGCTGAGCGGCCGCGGCCCGACATCACGCGCAGGACGCCCGCCCAGCGGGGCTAGCGGGCCGAGGGCCCTTTGATCGCGACCTCCGCAACCCGCAGTTCGCGGGGGAGCGCGAAATAGACGTTCTCTTCGCGGCCGATGACTTCCTCCGGCACCTCGGCACCCCAGGAGCGCAACCGTTCAACCACGCGCTGCACCAGCAACTCGGGAGCCGAAGCTCCGGCAGTCACACCGATGGCGGCCTTTCCGGTGAACCAGCTGCGATCCAGGTCATCCGGTCCGTCCACCAGATAACCCGACACGCCGGCCCGGTCAGCCAGCTCGCGCAGCCGGTTGGAATTGGAGCTGGCGCGGGAACCGACCACGACGATCACATCGCACTTTTCCAGCAGCTTCTTCACGGCATCCTGGCGGTTCTGGGTGGCGTAGCAGATGTCTTCCTTGCGCGGTGTGGCGAGCAGCGGGAAGCGCGCCCGGAGGGCGGCCACGATTTCCATCGTGTCGTCCATCGACAGAGTCGTCTGGGTGACGAAGGCGAGGTTCGCGGGGTCACGCGCCTGGAACTGCTGCACGTCGGCAACGCTCTGGATCAGGAAAATCCTGCCGCCCTGCGAGGAGTCGAAACGACCCATCGTGCCTTCGATCTCCGGATGGCCGGCGTGGCCGATCAGGATGACGTCGCGCCCTTCCCGCGCATACCGCTGCACTTCCATGTGGACCTTCGTCACCAACGGGCAGGTGGCGTCGAACACCGTCAGACCGCGAGCCCTGGCTTCATTCTCGACGGCGCTCGAGACGCCATGAGCCGAGAAGATCACTGTCGCGCCCGAAGGCACTTCCTGAAGTTCCTCGACGAACACGGCGCCCAGCGCGCGCAGACGGTCCACCACGTGAGTGTTATGTACCACTTCGTGACGGACGTAGATCGGCGCACCGAACAACTCGATCGCGCGCTCGACGATGTCGATCGCACGATCGACGCCGGCGCAGAAGCCACGCGGATTGGCCAGAAGAACCTTCATGCACTCGCCCTCTTTGCGCCGCGGCTCTCCCGCCAGGCATCGAACAACAACAGGATGGCCCCAACGGTGATGGCCGAATCGGCGACGTTGAACGCCGGGAAGTAGGCCTCGTTCCAGTGGGCATGGATGAAATCGACCACGTGACCGATGCGCAGGCGGTCGATCACGTTGCCGATGGCGCCGGCCAGGATCAGCGCCAGCGCGCACGCCAGCAGCCCCTGGGTGCGGCCCCGCAGGCGGCCCATCCACGCGACGATTCCCGTGCCCACCGCGAAGGCGAGCCCGATGAACAGCCAGCGCTGCCAGCCCGAGGCATCGGACAGGAAGCTGAACGCGGCGCCCGTGTTGTACATCAGCGTGATGTCCAGTACCGACAGGATACGCTTGCGCTCGTACAACTCGAAATGCTGCACGATCCAGCTCTTGGACAGCTGGTCGGCCACGATGACCAGGACCGAGAGCGGCAGCCAGATCCAGCCGCTCGCCTCGCGCGCCGCCACACCGTGGCCCGCGGAATCAGTCCTGCCAGACAGGGTCTCGTTCATGCGTACTCCCGGTGCTCACCCGGTCCGTCGACGTTGATGACGCACCGGCCGCACAGCTCAGGGTGATCCGCGTTCCGGCCGACGTCCGCGCGGCGCTGCCAGCAGCGGACACATTTCACCGCCGACGTTGCCTTGACCGCGAATGCGACCCGCGGAGCGCGATCGCCGTGCAAGGGCGCGTGAGTCACGTGGACAGTGTTGCGCGGCAGTTGCGGCACCTGGTGCACCCGCGCATCCGAGGTGATCAGGAGGAAGCGCAGCTCACCGCCGAGCGCGTTATAGCGGATGAAATCATCGGGCTCGCAATACACATCCACTTCGGCATCCAGCGGTGAGCCGATGGCGCCGTCGTTGCGCAGCTTCTCCAGCTCACGCAGGATGTCGGCGCGCATGTGGATCAGGGCCGCGAAATCAATCTCCGCCGTACCCGGGTCCGGGACGTCGTGCCACGTGGTCAGGAACACGGAGTCCTCACGCTGGCCGGGCATGTATCGCCAGATCTCCTCCGACGTGAAGGACAGGATGGGCGCCAGCCAGCGCACCATGCTCTCGGCAATGTGATAGAGCGCGGCCTGGGCCGAGCGGCGCGCGTGACTGTCCTTCGGCGTGGTGTAGAGCCGGTCCTTGATCACGTCGAGATAGAAGCCGCCCAGATCCACGATGCAGAAGTTGTGCACCTTCTGGTAGATCAGGTGGAAAGCGTACTTGCGATAGGCCTCGGCGATCTCATTGTGCAGCTCGCGTGTGCGCATCAGCGCCCACCGATCGAGTGCGACCAGATCGGCGGGCCGCAGCAGGTGTTGCTTCGGGTCGAAGCCATTCAGATTACCGAGCAGGAACCGCACGGTGTTGCGCATGCGCCGGTAGGACTCGGCCATGCGCTTGAGGATTTCGTCGGAGACGGCGATCTCGTTCGCATAGTCCGTGGCTGACACCCACAGGCGCAGCACATCGGCTCCGAGACTGTTCATGACCTTCTGCGGAGCGACGACATTGCCGAGCGACTTGGACATCTTCCTGCCCTTGTCGTCGACCGTGAACCCGTGAGTGAGCACCGCCTTGTACGGCGCACGCTCGTAGAGCGCTTCGGACATCAGGATCGAGCTGTGGAACCAGCCGCGATGCTGATCGGAGCCTTCCAGGTACATCTCCACGGGCGCCGCGATCTCGGGCCGCTGCGCGCCGACGCACTCGAATGACAGCCCCGAGTCGGCCCAGACGTCCATGACGTCCGTGACCTTGTCGAATTCCTCCGCTTCGCCTTGCAGCAGTTCAGCCGGGTCCAGCGAGAACCAGGCTTCGATTCCGCCACGCTCGACGCGTTGCGCGGCCGCCTCGATCAGCTCCTGCGTACGCGGATGCAGTTCGCCGGTCTTCTTGTTCACGAACAGCGGGATGGGCACGCCCCACGTGCGCTGCCTCGAGATACACCAGTCCGGACGATTCTCGATCATGCCCGTGATGCGCTGCTCGCCCCACTCCGGGGTCCACTGCACTTTCTTGATATCACGCAGCGTGTGCTCGCGGAGCTTGTTCTGCTCCATGCTGATGAACCACTGCGGCGTGGCGCGGAAGATGACCGGCGTCTTGTGACGCCAGCAATGTGGATAGCTGTGACGGTAGGACTCGTGGTGCGCCAGACGGCCACGTTCCTTGAGAGCCTCGATGATGACCGAGTTGGCATCGTCGACCTTCAGTCCGGCGACGAGCGGTGTGTCAGGCAGGAAGCGGCCGTCATTGCCTACGGGATTGGCGACGGGCAGGCCATAGCGCTGACCGACGACGAAATCATCAAGGCCGTGCCCTGGCGCCGTATGGACGGCTCCCGTGCCGGCATCCAGAGTTACGTGGTTGCCCAGGATCACCGGTACCTGTCGGTCCTGGAAGGGATGCTGGAGTTTGAGTCCTTCGAGGACGCTGCCGGCGAACTCGGCCAGATCCTTTGTCGCCGTCATGTGATAGCGATGCAGGCAGGCGTCGCGCAACTCCGCGGCGAGGATCAGCCGGTGAGTCTCGCCAGCCTTCTGTGCCTCGACCAGCACGTAGCGGTATTCCGGTCCCAGGGCGACGGCCTGGTTGGCGGGCAACGTCCACGGGGTTGTCGTCCAGATGACGATATCGGTGGGCACACCGCCGAGGCTGCCCTTCGCCAGCCCGACACGTTTCTCCAGGTCGGCGTGGTCCACCACCCGGAATTCGACATCCAGCGCCTGTGAGGTGCGCTCCTCGTACTCCACTTCCGCTTCGGCGAGCGCCGAACGGCAGTCGAGGCACCAGTGCACGGGCTTGACGCCCTTATAGAGGTGTCCGTTGCGGATGATCTTGCCGAACGCGCGCAGCTGCTGTCCTTCGAAGCGCGGGTCCATGGTCATGTAGGGGTTTGCCCAGTCGCCGAGCACGCCGAGCCGCTTGAAGTCCGTGCGCTGCAGATCCACCTGCTCCAGCGCGTAGGCGCGGCAGGCGGCGCGGAACCCGGCGGCGTCCAGCTTCTGTCCGGGGCGGCCGTGTTTCTTCTCCACCTGCAGCTCGATGGGCAACCCGTGGCAGTCCCAGCCCGGGATATAGGGTGAATCGAAACCGTCCATCGAGCGCGACTTGACGACGATGTCCTTGAGGATCTTGTTGACCGCGTGACCGATGTGGATGGCGCCGTTGGCATACGGAGGACCATCGTGCAGCACGAAGCGCGGCCGGCCGCGGGCAATCTCGCGCTGCCGTGCATAGATGCCCCGCTCGTCCCAGGCCTTCACCTGTGCGGGTTCGCGCTGCGCCAGATCCGCCTTCATCGGAAAATCCGTGTGCGGCAGGTTGATCGTCGCCTTGTACCGGTTCTCGTCAGCCAATCCCGTTCTCTCTGGCAGCCACGGCCGCCTCAGCTTCCACTCGCCAGGATGCGCCGGGCCTCGCTCGAATCCCGGTGCATCTGCTCGACCAGCGCGTCGAGATCCGCAAAACGCTCCTCGTCACGCAGCTTCGTCACGAACTCCACGCCGATCTCGCGTCCATACAGGTCGCCGGCGAAATCGAAGAGATGCGCCTCGAGCAACATCTCACCGCCACCGGCTACAGTGGGGCGCGTCCCCAGGCTTGCAACTCCTGGCAACGGTTCGCCCGTTACACCGTGCACGCGCACTGCGAAAATGCCCGCAACCGGGACCCTTCGCCGGCCGGTCCGCAGGTTGGCAGTGGGATAACCCAACTCGCGCCCAAGTTGATTGCCGCGAACGACACGCCCCGACATGGAGTACGGTCGCCCCAGCCACACGCGGGCCTTGGCGAAATCGCCGCGCGCCAGCGCTTCGCGCACGCCGCTGCTGCTGACACGCGTGCCATCCAGCAGTACTGGCGGCACGACGTCCACCTCGAACCCGAGCTTGCCTCCAGCGGCGACCAGCATCGACGCGGTCGCCTCGCCGTTGCGGCCGAATCGGAAATCGTGGCCCACGACCACGAGCCGCGCGTGCAGCTGCTGCGCCAGCAGCGCCGCGAAACCTTCGCCCGAAAGGGTACGCAACCCTTCGTCGAAGCGCAGCACGCACATGGAGTCCAGGCCGCTGCGACACAGAATATGCCAGCGCTCGCGCCATGACGTCAGCCTGGCTGGAGGGGCCTCGGGCTTCAGGTACTCCCGCGGCATGGGCTCGAAGGTGAGCACCATGGCCGGCCGCGACAGAGCATCAGCGTGCGCCTTGAGGCGCCGCAGCAAGGCCTGGTGCCCCAGATGCAGTCCGTCGAACGTGCCGATGGTCACCACGCTGCCCCGGTGGTGATCGCGCAGGTTCGAGGGTCCGCGGATGAGCTCCATGATGGACTTAAGTCATTGACGGCAAAGCTTTGAAGTATACCGTTGGCTGGCGTTGCCGCCTGCCCGATCTGTTATGTGAAGCAGGCTCCGACGGGTCTTCCAGGGGCCGCGGGGACGCCTGCGGCCGCGTCCGAGCCCGGCGTTGACATTGCACAAACCTGTCAGCAGACTACCGCCCCCGCGATCTGGCGGGTGGGTAGACGGAGTTTTCGTGGCCAATACCAAGTCCGCCGAGAAGGCTGCTCGCCAGGCCGAGAAGCATCGCAACCGCAACGTCGCACTGCGCTCACGCATGCGTACAGCGGTCCGCAATGTGACCGCGGCTATTGCCGGCGGCAACAAGGCAACTGCCACCGAGAGCTACAGGGAAGCCGTCCCCGTCATCGATACGCTGGTGAACAAGCAGATCATCCACCGCAACAAGGCCGCAAGACACAAGAGCCGACTGGCTGCTCGTATCCGCGCAATGCAGTGAGGCTGTGATGAACGCTACCGACCAGATCGGAAGGGTCGCTCCCGCCACTCCCGCCACCCACCCGGGCTTCAAGATGAAGCCGGCTGCGCGCCGGGATTTCGTTCTGCAGATGATTCGCGCGCGGGTGCCTCGCGCGCCTGCTCCTCCAAAAACGCCATAACGGCCTCGACCAGCTCCCTCGTACCCCGGCCCGTCGCGCCGGAGATGAGGAAGTGCGGCCCACGGAATCGCAGGCTGCGCACGATGGCGCGCGCCTTCTTCTCCGCTTCCTCATCGGGCAGCAGATCCCGCTTGTTCAGCACCAGCCAGCGCGGTTTCGCGGCCAGCGATTTGTCGAACTTCTTCAGCTCACCGATGATGGCCCGCGCGTCGCGCACGGGATCGGCTTCCGGGTCGAGAGGTGCGATATCCACCAGGTGCAGCAGCACGCGCGTGCGCTGAAGGTGCTTCAGGAACCGGATACCCAGTCCCGCGCCGTCCGCCGCTCCCTCGATCAGTCCTGGGATATCGGCCATGACGAAGCTGCGGTGCTGGCCGACGTCGACCACACCGAGATTCGGATAGAGAGTCGTGAACGGGTAATCCGCGACTTTTGGCCGGGCGGCAGACACGGCGCGAATCAGTGTGGATTTCCCGGCGTTGGGCAGCCCCAGCAGCCCCACATCGGCAATGACCTTGAGCTCCAGCTCAAGCGTGCGCCGCTCACCGGGCAGGCCGGGCCCGAACTGGCGGGGGGCGCGGTTGGTGCTGGACTTGAACTTCTGGTTGCCCCACCCGCCCTTGCCGCCGCGCGCCACGAGCAGGACGTCACCGGTCCGGGTCAGGTCGCCGAGCTCTTCGAGGGTCTCCGCGTCGCGCACGATCGTGCCGATCGGCACCGGGACGTAGAGGTCCTTGCCACCGCGTCCGAAACAGTCGTTGCTGGAGCCGGGCTCACCGTGCTCCGCCTTATAAGTGCGCTCGATGCGGAAGTCGGCGAGGGTATTGATGCCCGACATGGCGCGCAGGTAGACGCTGCCGCCGTTCCCGCCATCGCCACCGTCCGGGCCACCCAGCGGCACGAATTTCTCGCGGCGAAAGCTGGTGCTGCCCCGGCCACCGTTGCCGGCCTGCACTTTCAGCTTGGCTTCATCGACGAATTTCATGTTTGTGGCCTGTGAGCCGTGTCCCGGACGACCCGCTGCGGCGGGTGCGCTGCTGTGATGCGCCGCCGCGGGCGAGGCTTACTTTAAAGCCAAATGGCGCCCTGAAACGCTGCCTCCGAAACGAAAACCCCGGCTCGTGCCGGGGTCTCGATGCTTTGCGCCGGGCGGGGCCGATCAGTTCGGCTTCGCCTGCGCCGCCTCGGGCAGGACATGCACATACGTGTGCTGTTCCGCGCCCCGGCGCTGGAATTTGACCACCCCGCTGACCTTGGCGAACAGGGTGTGGTCCGTGCCCACGCCGACATTGGATCCGGCGCGGACCGGCGTGCCGCGCTGGCGCACCAGGATGTTGCCGGCGAGCACGTGCTCACCGCCGAAGCGCTTCACGCCCAGCCGTTTGGAATGCGATTCGCGGCCGTTCTTGGTACTGCCGCCTGCCTTTTTATGTGCCATGAGTGCGGTTCCTGAAAGGGGGTTCCGGGAAGAAGCTCAGCCGGCGCTGATGTCCGTCACCTTGACCTCGGTGAAGGGCTGCCGGTGGGTCTTCTGTCGCAGGTAGTGCTTGCGGCGGCGGAACTTTACGATGGACACTTTGGCGCCCCGGCCGTGGCGCACCACGGTCGCCTTCACCTTGCCGCCCTTCAGAAGGGGCTTGCCCAGGGTCACATTGGCACCTTCGCCCACCAGCAGCACTTCGTCGAACTCGACCGTGGCGCCCGGCTCGGCGTCGAGCTTTTCGACGCGCAGCGTGCCGCCGCTGCTCACCCGATACTGCTTTCCGCCCGTGGCGATGACTGCGTACATAGTGGTTGAAGGAGAAGGAATGGGGTCCAAAGAAGGCCGCGCATTCTACTGGCGGACCCCCGGCCGGTCAAACGGCGGTTTCCCCAGTTTCGGCGCGCACTTAGCCCCCTTCCGGGGGGTTCCGTGACGCAGCCCCCGGCGCCATTCTCCGCAGCCCCCGCGTCGGCTAGGATGCGGGGCCCCCCAGAAAGGCCTGCCGGGACCCCTTCACCCAATCCGATGACCCTTGAAGAAATCCGCGCGCTCGTCCGGACGGACCTGCAGGCCGTCGATCAGGTCATCCGCGCGCGGCTGAAAAGCGCCGTGCCGCTGGTGGATCAGATCGCCGAGCACATCATCGCAGGTGGGGGCAAGCGGTTGCGGCCGCTGCTGGTGGTGCTCGCCGGCCGAGCCTGTGGCCACGATAGCCCCGCCGTGCAGGAATCGGCCGCCTTCATCGAATTCATCCACACGGCGACACTGTTGCACGACGATGTCGTGGACGGCTCCTCCATGCGCCGCGGCCGCGACACCGCCAACGAAGTGTTTGGCAACCAGGCCAGCGTGCTGGTTGGCGATTTCGTGTACTCGCGCGCGTTCCAGATGATGGCTGCACTGAAGTCGCAGCGGGTCATCGAGATCATGGCCGATGCGACCAATGTCATCGCGGAAGGGGAAGTGCTGCAGTTGATGAATGCGCACGATCCGGAGACCACCGAGCAACGCTATCTCGAGGTCATCCATCGCAAGACGGCGCGGCTGTTTCAGGCGGGGGCCGAGGTTGCGGCGGTGCTGGCCGGCAGCCCGGTGGCCGTCCAACAGGCGCTGGCTGCTTATGGTCGGCACGTGGGGACTGCGTACCAACTCATGGACGATGTGCTGGACTATCGTTCGAATCCCGTCGAGCGTGGCAAGAATCTGGGCGACGACCTGGCCGAGGGCAAGCCGACTCTGCCGTTGATCCATGCGCTGCGTCACGCCGATCCTGCGCAACGGGCCGCCATCCGGCTCGCCATCGAGAACGGCGGCCTGGCTCAGCTCGAACCCATCGTGGCCGCGATCGAGTCCACCGGGGGTCTCGAGTACACCGCGCAACTGGCACAGAACGAATCCGACCGGGCCCTCGCCGCCCTCGCCGCTCTGCCCGAATCACCGTACCGCGCGGGTCTCACCGCGCTGGCGCGGTTCGCCGTGGCGCATACGACCTGAAGCGCCGGTTCCACATGAAGACGCGCGCTCGAGCAGAGCGCATTCCGACAACAATCACAACCGCTGGATGAAACCAATGACAATGAAGTGTGTTCGCCCGCTGACGGGGGGAGCCCGGGTGGCAACGCTGCTCGGCACGACGATCACTGTCGCCGCAGCCCTGTGCATCGGAGCGGCGGCATCTGCGGGGACCTCCCCCGCATCCGAGCCGAGCGCCGCTCCCGAGACCATCGTGCTCAAGGCCGCTCATGTGTTTGATTCCACGGGCAGCGCGCTGCGCGATGGGGCGATCGTCGTCGTGACCGGCGACAAGATTGTCTCCGTCGGCAACGGGCCCGCCCCGGCCGGCGCGCGCGTAATCGATCTCGGCAACGCCACCATCATGCCGGGCTTCATCGACGCCCACGTCCACCTGACGATGGAAATCCCGAAGGACTACTACCGGGGTTTCCATGACGACATGTTCAAGTTCCCCGC
>DATKLO010000053.1:0-23905 GCA_035542375.1 Steroidobacteraceae bacterium
CG
This sequence comes from Steroidobacteraceae bacterium, assembly GCA_035542375.1. GTDB lineage: Bacteria > Pseudomonadota > Gammaproteobacteria > Steroidobacterales > Steroidobacteraceae > 13-2-20CM-66-19. The sequence goes on from DATKLO010000053.1 coordinate 3, forward strand.
TGGAAACTTTTTGGCCCCTATCTTTCCGAACGTCAATGGGGCACTGTCCGCGAGGACTACTCGCCCGGCGGCACGGCCTGGGAATATTTCCCGCACGACCACGCCCGCAGCCGCGCCTACCGCTGGGGCGAGGACGGCATCGCTGGCTTCTCCGATTCCCAGCAGCGTCTGTGCCTGTCGCTCGCACTGTGGAACACCCGCGATCCGATCCTGAAGGAACGGATGTTTGGACTGACCAACGGCGAGGGCAACCACGGCGAGGACGTCAAGGAGCTCTACTACTACCTGGACGCCACGCCTACGCACTCCTACCTGAAGATGCTCTACAAGTATCCGCAGGGCGAGTTTCCGTACGCGACACTGGTCGAGGAAAGCCGGCGGCGGGGTATCGGGCTGCCCGAACACGAAATCATCGACACGAACCTGTTCGATGAGAACCGCTACTTCGACGTGTTCGTCGAATACGCACAAGCGGATGTCGATGACATCCTGATGCGAGTCACGATCGAGAACCGAGGCCCCGAAGCTGCCACCATCCACGTGCTGCCGCAGATCTGGTTCCGCAACACCTGGAGCTGGAAGCCGAACCGGACCCGCCCGGTGTTACGACAGGGCAAGGCCGCGGGGATCGAAGCGGAGCATCCGCGCCTCGGCCGCTATGTCCTGTACAGCGACCCCGCTCCGGGCGAAGTGCTGTTCTGCGACAACGATTCCAACCCGGTGCGGCTGTGGAATGACAGTTCACGCAGCGGGTACTGGAAGGATGCCTTTCATGAGCGCGTCGTGCGAGGCCAGACCGATGCCGTCAATCCGCACGGCACCGGTACGAAGGCCGCGTTCTGGCATGCGGTGCAGATCGCCGCGGGCGGTCGTCACCAGATCAGGATCCGGCTGACGAAGCAGGCGGGCCCGGATGCATTCCGGGACTTCGACGCTGTGTTCGCGACCCGGATCCGCGAAGCGGACGATTTCTATGCGCATGTCCAGGAAGGTGTCGAGAGCGCCGACGCGCGACGCGTGCAGCGTCAGGCCTTCGCCGGAATGATCTGGAGCAAGCAGTTCTTCCATTTCGATGTGCCGCGATGGCTGGAAGGCGATCCCAACCACCCCGCGCCGCCGCAGGGCCGCAAGCAGGGCCGCAACCGCGACTGGCGGCACCTGAACAACGCCGACATCATTTCCATGCCGGACAAGTGGGAATACCCCTGGTATGCGGCCTGGGATCTGGCGTTCCACTGCATACCCCTCGCGCACCTGGATCCGGGATTCGCCAAGGAGCAGCTCATCCTGCTCACGCGCGAGTGGTACATGCATCCCAACGGCCAGATGCCTGCGTACGAATGGGCGTTCGGCGACGTCAATCCGCCCGTGCATGCCTGGGCCGCCTGGCGCGTGTTCCAGATCGATCGCAAGCGCCGCGGGGGCAGCGGGGACCTGCAGTTCCTCGAGCGCATCCTCCACAAGCTGATGCTCAACTTCACCTGGTGGGTCAACCGCAAGGATGCGGAGGGGCGGAACGTATTCCAGGGTGGCTTCCTGGGGCTGGACAACATCGGCGTGTTCGACCGCAGCAGCCAGCTGCCGACCGGCGGCCACATCGATCAGGCCGACGGCACGAGCTGGATGGCCATGTATGCGCTCAACCTGATGCGCATCGCGCTTGAGCTGGCACAGCACAATCGCGTCTACGAGGACATCGCCACCAAGTTCTTCGAGCACTTCCTGCACATCGCCGAGGCCATGAACCACATCGGTGGCATGGAATCCGGGGTCGGTCTGTGGGACGAGCGGGATGAGTTCTTCTACGACGTGCTGCACCTGCCTGACGGCGACACTCAGTCGCTGCGCATCCGTTCGATGGTGGGTCTCATCCCGCTGTTCGCCGTCGAGACGCTGGAACCGGAACTGCTGGACAAGGTTCCCGACTTCAAGCGCCGGCTGGAGTGGTTCCTGAAGTACCGCCCGGATCTGGCGGCACTGGTGTCCCACTGGAACGAGGAAGGGCGCGGCCACCGGCGATTGCTGTCGCTGCTGCGCGGCCACCGCATGAAGCGCCTGCTCAAGCGGATGCTGGATGAGACCGAGTTCCTGTCACCATACGGTATCCGCGCCCTGTCGCGCACGCACGCGGAGAACCCCTACGTCTATCGACACAACGGGATGGATCTCACCGTGCGCTATCAGCCTGCCGAGTCCGACAGCGGCCTGTTCGGCGGCAATTCGAACTGGCGCGGGCCGATCTGGTTTCCGGTCAACTTCCTCATCATCGAATCCCTGCAGAAGTTCCATCACTACTACGGTGATGAATTCCGCATCGAATGCCCGACGGGCTCGGGCCGCTTCGTCACGCTGAACGAAGCGGCAAACGAGATCGCAACACGCCTGACGCGCATTTTTCTCGCGGATGCCGACGGGCAGCGCCCCGAATACGCACACCATCCGCGGCTTCAGAGCGACCCTAACTTCCGCGACTACGTGTTGTTCTACGAGTACTTCCACGGCGACAGCGGTCGCGGCGTCGGCGCCTCTCATCAGACCGGATGGACCGGCCTGGTGGCGAAATTGCTGATGCCGCGCTATGCGGCAACCGAACTCAAGTCATGAATTCCACCTACCCGCTTTCCGGAGAAACCCCATGAATGCCCCTGTCCGCTATGCCCACTTGCCGCAGCCGGTGATGCCCCGGGTGCCACCGCAACCCCTGCTGCTGGGTCAGAAGGCTCTCGTGACCGGGGCAAGCTCCGGCATCGGTCGGGCTATCGCCCTGTCCCTGGCAGATGCGGGGGCCGACGTCGTCATCAACTACGTCTCGGGCGAGGACAAGGCGCAAGCCGTCGTCGCCGAGATTCGCGCGAAGGGCGTACGGGCCATGGCCATCCGTGGTGACGTCGCGGACGAAGACCAGGTGCTCGACATGTTCGGCAAGATGCTGGGTGAGTTCGGCACCATCGACCTGCTCGTCAACAACGCCGGCCTGCAGCAGGATGCCCCGTTCCACGAACTCACTCTCGCGCAATGGAACCGCGTCATCGGAGTGAATCTGACCGGTCAGTTCCTGTGCTCGCGCGAAGCGGTTCGGGAATTCCGGCGGCGCGGCGTACGACCGGACGTGTCCTGTTCGGCTGGCAAGATCCTGTGCATCAGCTCCGTTCACGAAGTGATCCCGTGGGCGGGTCACGTCAACTACGCCGCGTCCAAGGGTGGCGTGATGCTGCTGATGAAGAGCCTGGCCCAGGAGGTTGCCCCCTACCGCATCCGCGTCAACTCGATCTGTCCGGGTGCGATCCGCACACCGATCAACATGGCCGCGTGGGATACACCGGACGCCTACCAGGAGCTGATGAAGCTGATTCCCTACAAGCGGATCGGCGAGGCCGAGGAGATCGGCCGCGCGGCCGTCTGGCTCGCCTCCGACTACGCCGACTATGTACACGGCATCAGCCTGTTCGTGGACGGCGGAATGACGCTCTATCCCGGATTCGAGACGGGGGGCTGATCGTGGGAGCACGAGACGCCTGGCGCACGCACTGGCCGGAATACCTCATCGAAGCGTGGGCGCTGGGCACCTTCATGATCTCGGCTGGCATCGTGGCGACATTGCTGGGCGCGCCCGCATCGCCCGTTCGGGATGTCATTCCGGAGTCCCTGCGCAATGCTGCCGCGGGGCTCGCGATGGGCCTGACGGCCATCGCCCTGATCCATTCACCCTGGGGCAAGCGTTCCGGTGCGCACATGAATCCCGCGGTGACGCTCACATTCCTGCGCCTGGGCAAGACCCGCGGTTGGGACGCGGCCTGCTTCATTGCCGCCCAGTTCGTTGGCGGGACGGCTGGAGTCCTGATCGTCGCGGCGCTGTTCGGCTCCGCATTTACCGATGCGCCGGTGAGCTATGCGACGACCCTGCCCGGCGAACACGGTCCCTGGGTCGCCTTCACCGCCGAAGTGATCATCTCCGCTCTGCTCATGTGGGTCGTGCTGAGCTTGTCGAGCACTGCGCGACTGGCGCCCCTGACGGGTTACGCGGCGGGCATCCTCGTCGCGCTGTACATCAGCTTCGAATCGCCTCTGTCAGGTATGAGCATGAATCCGGCGCGCAGTTTCGCCTCGGCAGCCCCTGCGATGCAGTGGGACCACTTCTGGATCTACTTGTCGGCACCGCTGCTCGGCATGCTGACCGCGGCGCAACTGCATCTGCTGATGCGCGGTGCGCGCGCGACCGGCTGCGCGAAGCTGCTGCATCCCTCCAACGTGCGTTGCATTCATTGCGGGCACGAACCCACTGACATCGAGAGGCCATTGCCATGAATCTCCCCGCATATGATGCGCTGGTCATCGGCTCCGGCGCCGGCGGTGCCGCGGCCGCTTACCGGCTGGCCAGCGCCGGTCTCAAAGTGGCGCTCCTGGAGAAGGGCGATCATCTCCCGGCCGATGGCCGCACTCTCGACATCCAGCGTGTCGTGCATGCTGGCGAGTTCCTCAGTCGCGAGCGCTGGAGCGACGGACGCGGCCGGCAACTGACCCCCGAAGAGCATTTCAACGTCGGCGGAAAGACGAAATGGTACGGTGCGGCACTCCTGCGCTTCGACGAGCACGAGTTCCTCGCGGACCCGGAGCATCGCTGCGCCGGCTGGCCCATCAGGCTGCGTGACCTCGAGCCGTATTACGCCGAGGCGGAACAGCTTCTCGGCGTGCGCACGTTCGCAATGGAGCCAGACCTGGCCCGCATCCTGGGCCGCCTCAAGTTGTTCGGGACCGGGTGGCGCTGGCAGCCGATCCCGCTGGCCCTGGCCGGCAACATTGGAACGAACACCAGGGAGGCCAGTCACTTCGACGGGTTCGCCTCGGTTGCGAATCTCAAGGGTGAGGCGGAGGCGTCTTTGCTCTCGCGCCTGAAAACGCTCTCGCAGTTCTCACTGTTCGTCAACTCCGAGGTGCGCGAACTCATCGGGCGGCCGGGTGACCCCACGACGATCCAGGGTGTGCGGCTTACGGACGGCCGTGAATTCCGGGCCTCGCGCGTACTCCTGGCGGCCGGCGCGCTGCATTCACCCCGCGTGCTGTCGCGCTACGTCGCCGATAACAGGCTTGAGTCTTTGCTGCCGGCGGCGGCGCACATCGGAGCGCAGCTCAAACTACACCTTCTCACCGCCATGGTCAGTTTCGCACCCCGAACCATGTCGGACCTCATCCGCAAGACGGTAGTGATCACGCACGCCGCGTTTCCGCACTCGAGTGTGCAACCGCTCGGCTTCGACGCCGAACTCATTGCGACTCTCGTGCCGCGCCTGGTCCCGGGATTCATGCGTCGGGAACTGGGTCGGCGGGCGTACGGCTTCTTCCTCCAGACCGAAGACGGCTCCCATCCGCGGAACCGGGTGATCGAGGCGCAAGGAGATGCCAACCCTGTTCTCGACTACGACGAATCGCGGCTGCCCGAAGCGGCGTTGGAGCATCGCAGATTCACGCGTGCCTTCATGAAGACGCTGCTGCGAGCCGGTCTGGTCAGTTTCACTCGCCGGGTCGGCCTGAATGGCACGGCGCACGCCTGCGGATCGTTGATGTGTGGGACCAACTCGCGTGACTCCGTCGTTGATGCCCGTGGCCGAGTCCACGGAATGACCGGACTTCATGTGGTCGACGGCAGCGTGTTGCCTCGCTCGAGCCGGGTGAACCCTTCCCTGACCATCTACGCCTGGGGCCTGCGCGTTGGAGATCTTCTGGCACAGGAATTACGTGGAGATGCACCCACCTCACTGACCCGGTCCCTGGAGAGCGTCCATGGGTAAGTTTGCGGCAACGGTCCTGGCGACCCTGTGGCTCGGCGTCGCGACGGCCGCGATAGCCGCGACGGCCGCAACCCCCACGCCAGCGCAATCCACAACACCCGTGGCGGAAGTCGATTCGGTAGCGATGACGGTCGGCGACATGGACCGATCCATCGATTTCTATTCGCGTGTGCTGACCTTCCAGAAGGAGTCGGACCGCGAGGTGTCCGGTGACGACTACGAGCATCTCTTCAACGTGTTCGGACTGCGCATCCGGGCCGTGCGCATGCGGCTGGGCGATGAGCACATCGAGCTGCTGCAGTTCCTGGCACCCCGGGGTCGCCCCGTTCCCGTCGATTCACGCAGCAATGACCGCTGGTTCCAGCACGTGGCCATCATCGTGAGCGATATGGCGATGGCCTACGCAAGACTGCGCAGCTTCCGCGTCGAATATGCCTCCAGCGGGCCTCAGCGACTGCCTGAGTGGAACCCCAACGCAGGTGGAATCGAGGCGTTCTACTTCCGCGATCCGGACGGCCACAATCTCGAGATCCTGGCATTCCCGCCGGGCAAGGGTGAGGCCCGCTGGCACGCGCATGACGGCCGGCTGTTCCTGGGCATCGATCACACGGCCATCGTCGTTGCCGATACCGAAGCGAGCCTGCGCTTCTATCGTGATCAGCTGGGCCTGCGCATCGCCGGAACGAGCGACAACTATGGGACCGAGCAGGAGCATCTCAACAATGTATTCGGCGCGCACCTGCGGATCACCTCGCTGCGCGCGCCCCACGGACCGGGCGTTGAATTTCTCGAGTATGTCGCTCCCGGCGGCGGACGCGCGATACCGGCGGATACCCGGGCGAACGACCTGTGGTACTGGCAGATCAACTTCCGCACCGCGGGCCGCCTCGAGCCGCAGCAGGTCACGCGCCTGCATGACATGGCGCTCGGCTGGCCGGCCGCCCTTATCGCCCGCGATCCGGATGGCCACGCCAGCCTGATCTCATCCACCCGCCCCATCGAACCGTAGGACATCACCCCATGCTGAAGAACCTGATCGTGATCGGTGGCGGATTCGCCGGTACCGGCGTCACCCGGGCGCTGGAGCACACGCTGCCACCGGACTGGACCCTGACGCTGGTGAGCCAGGAGAACTTCATCACCTTCAACCCGCTGCTGCCGGAGGTGGTGGGTGCCTCGCTCCTGCCAGGCCACGTGATTGCCCCACACCGGCAGATGATCCACTGCAGCCATGTCTGCATGGCGCAGGTCACCGAGATCGATCCGGTCAACCGCATCGTGCATTATCTCGGCGAGGGAGCCGGTACGATGCGCTACGACCAGCTCGTGCTGGCCTGCGGCAGCCAGGCCAATCTGGACATCGTGCGGGGCATGGCCCATTACGCGTTGCCGCTGAAGACACTGGGTGATGCTCTGTTCCTCCGCAACCGCATCATCGCGCGGCTGGAGCAGGCCGAGCTTCAGCCGGACACGGCGCAGCGCCGCTGGCTGACGAGTTTTGTGGTGGTCGGCGGTGGGTTCAGTGGCGTCGAGACCGCAGGCGAGCTGGCCGATTTCCTCCAGGCGAGCTTGCGCTATTACAAGCGCATCCAGCCGGAGGATCTGCGCATCGTGCTGCTGCACAGCGGTGATCGGCTCCTCCCGGAACTGTCGGCGTCGCTGGGCGATTTCACGCTGCGCAAGATGCGTTCACGCGGCATCGACGTCCGGCTCAACGCACGCGCCGCGAGCGTGACCGACCGCGCCGTGCACCTGGCCTCGGGCGACATCATCGAGGCTGGCACCGTCATCTGCACGATCGGCACGCAACCCAACAGCTTGCTCGATTGCATTCCCGTCGCCCGCAATCGCGGCCGGTTGGTCGTGAATCCCGATCTGTCCGTGCCGGGCGTGGAGGGTGTGTGGGCCGCGGGCGACTGCGCCGCTGTCATCAATGGGCTCGATGGCGAGTTGTGCCCGCCGACGGCCCAGTTCGCCGAGGCCCAGGCCAGCGTCCTTGCCACCAACATCGTGGCGCATCTCAGGGGAGATCCGACGCGGCCGTTCCGCTTCCGGCCCCGGGGGCAGCTATCCTCGGTGGGACATAACAAGGCGGTGGCCGAAGTGTTCGGGCTGAGGATCTCGGGTTTCGTGGCGTGGCTGATGTGGCGCGGCCTGCACCTGTTGCGCATTCCGACTCTCGCTCGCAAGACCCGTCTGTTCCTGGAGTGGAACTGGGCCATGTTCTTTCCGCCGGACATCTCGCACTTCGGCTACCGGCGCAGCATGCGGCGTACCGCGCCGGCGCTGGGGCGAACGGCTGTGGCTGTGGCCGCGACCGCATCCGCGGCGGCGACTGCGGCGGCGACTGCGGCCACTGCAGCGACTGCGGCCACCGAAATGAACGGTCGCAGGCCCGCGACTGCTCCCTGAGCAGACAGTGGTGCCGCATGTCTGGATTGAACAGACGACCTGCCGCTTACAAGGCGGCTGCTCTGCCACTGAGCTAATGCGGCACAGGGCCGCGGATTCTACCATGGGCTCCGCGACGGCCTGACCGGGCCGGCGCCAGGGACCTAGTTTCGCCGCGGGGTGCTCGGCGGTGCGCTGGCGACCGTGGTTCGGGGCAACGCGCGGGAAATCACGTCCTTGTCTTCCGCCGGCTGGGCCGAGCCGTTCTCGGCCGGGCGCGGCGCCGTGCTGAGGGGACAGGCCTCCATGTGGACGGGTGCCGCTTCGGAATCGGCCCAGATTCCCGGCGCCTTGAGCGGATCGCTGTCGGCGGCGGTATCCACGTCCACCCAGAACACGGTGCCGGGGAACCGGCGTTCGACGATCTGCGGCTCGAGCCCCAGTGCGCGCACCGCATCGGCGCGATTCTCGGCGCGCGGCCGCTGGCTGAACAATCCCACCGACACACGCCGCCCGAGCGGCGATTCCTTCATGACATGGACATCCGTGAAACCACTGTGGCTCAGCTTGTCGAGCACACCGGCCACATCGTCGTTGGACTGCATGCCCGCCACGAATACCCAATAACCCTGCACCGTCTCGCTCTCGGTGGTGCGCTGGCGCGGCTGCAGACCTCGACCGGACAGGACACTGGCCGCCTTGGTCGCGCTCGGCCCATCGTAGAACGGACCGATGGACGTGCAGCTCAGCGCCCCCGCCGGCCGGTATGACATTTTCTGGGCGATGCCGGAGGTGGGTTTCGGGCTCGACCCCTCTTCCGACACGAGTTTGAGCCGCGGCAGCTTGGCCAGGGTATCGGTCGAGCCCGGCGCGCGCGGCACATCCACCCATTCGGCCCAGGCCAGGAACAGGAGATTGGCGGCCAGAACGATGAAGAAGGCGGCGCGCACGCCCCGATTCTAATTCAGACGCCGGCTCAAAGGGGGCCAGGCGGTATCGGGGGCGTGAGGTCGGTTCAAGGGTCAACACCCGCCTGGGGGGCCGGATCAAGGGGGTAACACCCGTTTCGCCGGGGCCACGACACTCGCCCAGACGGCCAGACCCCGCAACACCAGGTCGGGCACCCTGACACAGGAATGCCGCAGCAGGGGCTCTATGGAGGCAGCCCCGCCGCCCGTCAGAAGCAGCTTCGGCCGCAGTCCGCTCTGCGCCCGCGCCTCCTCCATGGCCCGGTCGATCACGGCCGCAACCGCATAGGCCGCGCCCTGACCGATGGCGGTGCGAGTGGTCCTGGCAAACAGGCTCCGCACTCCCCGCCGGCCGCTCTGTGCCCGACGGCGAATGCCGCTGGTACTGCTGAGGAGACTGTCCACCATGAGGGCCGGGCCTGGAATGATCGCGCCGCCCCGATGCCGCCCGAGGCCGTCCACCAGATCGATCGTCACGGCGGTACCGACATTCACCACGCAGACCGCCCGGCCGCCGCAGAGATGATGTGCGCCGATCACCCCGACGAACCGGTCAACGCCGAGCCGCCAGGGTTCCAGGTAGGCCGTCGTGACGCCGCCCGCCTTCCGCCGCGAAACCACGAATTCGGGAGCCGGCGCCCCCGCGAACCGCGCTGCGGTGATCAACATCCGGTTCACCTTCAGCCCCGCGACACTCGACACGACGACACGCGCTGCAGCGCGATGCCCGAAGACCCGGCGCGCATAGTCCTTCGCCGTCCAGCCAACATGCGCCGCGGCGTGCTGCCTGCCAGATTTCCCGGCACGCGACCGTGCCCACTTGATGCGCGTGTTGCCGATGTCGATCAACAGAGTCGTCACTGGACCGGCCTCACCGAGACATCACCCGATATGAAACGCTGAAGACCCTGGGGTGTCTCGACCAACAGGGCGCCATCCGCATCGATACCGCGTGCAATACCCCGGGAAGTGGACTCGCCCGTGTGCACCGCGACGGGCCGGCCGCGGAGCGCGTCTGCCTCCATCCATTCATGCATGAAGGGCTTCAGGCCTTCACGCTCGAACTGGCGCAACCCCTCGATGAAGGCCCGGATCAATGCACTCGCCACGGTGTTACGCGAGGGGCGCTCCAGGCCTGCCATCGTCAGGTCGGTTGCCTCGATTCCCGTCTGCGCGATTCGCTTCAACAAGTCGGTACCCAGCGCGACGTTCATTCCGATCCCGATGACCACGCAGGCCGGGCCACCGGCCTCGGCGCGCAACTCGATCAGGATGCCGCCGAGCTTGCGCGCGTCCACCAGCAGATCATTGGGCCATTTCAGCCGGCCCGCCTGCAAGCCCAGACTGGCCAGCGCCCGCAGTGAGCACACGCCGATGACAAGCCCCAGTGCTCCCAGGTCCCGCGGCATGTCGCGGAAGGTCCAACTCAGTGACAGACAGATGGCCCCGCCGGGCGGCGCCAGCCAGCTGCGGCCCCGGCGACCGCGTCCCGAAGTCTGATATTCCGCCAGCAACACCTCAGCCGAGCCGACAGCCGGACTCGGACGTTCCATCAGCACGGTGTTCGTCGAACCTACGGTCCACACTGTTTCCAGTCGGTGGACCCGCTCGCGGACGGTGCGCGGCAGGGCATCGCGGATCTGTATCGGATCCAGCGGGTCGGCGGTATTCGCCAGGCGATAGCCGCGGTTGCGCACGGCATGGATGGTGGCGCCGAGCTCGCGCAGTGCGGCCACGGCCTTCCAGATTCCGCTGCGGCTCACGCTCAATCTGGCGGCCAGTGACTGTCCCGACTGGAATCCGCCCCGAGCCAATTCCGCGAAGACCTGCTCAACCAGCGGCGAATCGCGTCCTGTCGGCTCTCCCCTGTCCGGCCCGCGCTGCCGCGCCCGCGGCCGGGTCATGTCCGGCCATGCCCCAGCAACCACATGCGCCGGGCACGCGGCTCGGTGTGGGCGCGCATCCGGGCAATGTTGCTGCGGTGTGTGAAGACGATGATCACCGCCATCGCGGCTCCGAAGACCAGAAGCGGCGCGCGTGGCTCGGCACCCATCAGGAACACGAGGGCGGGAAGCACAGCTGCCGCAGTCATGGAGCCCAAGCCCACGAAACCGGACAACGAAACCGCCAGCAGCCAGGTCGCAAGCATGCCCACGAACAGCCAGAAGTTGATGCCCAGCACCGCACCCACCAGCGTGGCGACGCCCTTACCTCCCCGGAATCCATGCCAGAGCGGGTAGACGTGGCCGATCACGGCAGCAACACCACAGACCGCAGGCACCCACTCCCGCAACCCTGGCGCAGGCGCGATCCCCGGCAAGCTCACCCCACCCAGCCACCGCGTGGCGACCCATCCCTTGCCTACATCGATCAGCAACACCCAGATCGCAAACGCCTTGCCCTGAGTCCGCAGCGCGTTGGTGCCACCGGCATTGCCGCTCCCCATCCTGCGGATATCAACGCCACCACGCAGCCGGCCCACCAGCAGACTGCCCACGATCGACCCGAGCAGGTACGCGATCAGAGCCTTGATCAGCAGTTCGTTCACTTCGCGGCAGCCTGAGCCGGCAGGAATACCTCTGCCATCATACAGCGCACGCTGCCACCGCCGAGCCTCTCGATGGTCGGGATCGGAACCGCGAGAACACAATCGGTGCCCGCCGACAGCCGCGCGTAGGTCTCGGGACGCAGACCGCGCCGTGCCGTATCGGACATCACGAGCAGCCGACAGTCACCGAGCGCCTCATCCCAGCTCGCCAGCTCGAGCAGGTTGCCGGCGAATTGCTCGATGTCGTCGTAACCGATCTCTACAACCTCATGGCCGGTCACTTCGAGCTTTTCGATGACCCGCGCACGATCGTCCGTGGACATCGCGCAAGTGCCCAGCACAGCCATGCGCGAGCCGACACACATCATCACGTTCGTGTGGTAGTAGGGTGTACCGCCGCGGTCGTTCGCTTCGAACTGCACGGTGTGATACCCGAGTTCCCGCCCCCACTCGCGCACGACATCGGGATGAGTCCGCGGCGACAGACAGGCGTAGGCGACCCGGTTGCGATGATCCAGCACCAGGCTGCCGGTCCCCTCCAGGAAACGTCCCTGGCTCTCGTGGTGAGTCAGATCCACGGTGCGGCTCACCTTGAATCCCAACTGGCGCACCACCGCATCGATGACCTCGGGACGGCGCTCGCGCCTGCGGTTTTCCGCCTGCATCGGATACAACACGAGGGTTCCATCCTCGTGAAAACTCACCCAGTTGTTGGGAAACACCGCATCGGGCCGGGGCGGGTTCGGGTTGTCCTCGGCCACCGCCACGGAAATCCCCTCGCTGCGCAGCGCACGCACGAAGCCGTCGAACTCGATCAGGGCCTGCGCCTGCGAGGTCGCGGCGGAGTGCGCACAGAGTGAGTCAGCGGAGCCCGCGGGCGAGGCGGCGCCGTGCGCACCCGCCGAATCGGCGCGCACCGGCTCCTTCTGCAGCCGGTTGGTGGCAGCGGTCTCGGGGTTGTAGCCAAAACAGGCCGGCCGGACCATGAGGACCGCGCTGGCGCACTGCTGGAGGTGGCCGGACAACTCACCGGCAGGCGCACCCTGCTGACCCGCAAGACTCATGTGTGCTCGACTGTCCGCTGCGCGCCGCTGTAGCGGCACCCCGCGGGCATTGTCGCACGACCCGGCGCGCTGCCGGGCGGGGATCAGCTCCCGGTGGCCTCGAGCGCCTCGAGCAGGTGATCCTGGTCTTCGGTCAGGTCCAGCGGCACACCGGTCAGGTAGCGGCTGCACTGCTCCTCGGGTACGGGCTTGGCGAACAGATACCCCTGCGCCAGGCCGCAACCGAGCTGCCGCAGCTTCTCCAGCTGCTGCCAGCCCTCGATGCCCTCGGCGACCACCTGGATGTTGAGATGGCGGGCCATGGCGATGATGGCGCTCACGATGGCCAGATCGCTGAAGTCGGTGACCAGGTCGCGCACGAAGCTGCGATCGATCTTGAGGTAGTCCACCCGCCAGCGCTTCAGGTACGACAGGCTGGAGTAACCCGTACCGAAGTCGTCGATCGCGATCCGCACACCGAGTTCGCGCAGGCGTACGACCGCGTCCTCGTTGGACTCGCCGGTGCGTCCTTCCCGCCGCTCGAACACGGCGCTCTCCGTCAGTTCGAGCTGCAGCATCTCGGGACGCACGCCGGCCTTGCGGGTCAGGTTCAGGATGGTGCCCGGCAGGTTCGCGCGCTGCAGCTGCACGGCCGAGATGTTGATCGCCACCGGCACGGGCATGCAGCCGTTGTGCCGCCACCGGGCGATGTCGTGACAGGCCCGCTCCAGGACGAACTCGCCGATGGGCACGATCAGGCCGGTTTCCTCCGCCACGGCGATGAAGCGCTCCGGCGGGATGTAACCGTGATTCGGGTGTTTCCAGCGCAGCAGCGCCTCGAGCGCCACCACCATGTTGGTCTGGATGTCGATAATGGGCTGGTAATGCACCTCCAGCTGCTGTCCCTGCAGGGCGGTGCGCAGGCTGGTCTCGATCGCCATGCGCTCCTTCAGGCGCCGATCCATGCCGGGACTGAACAGCTGGAAATTGTTGCGGCCGCGGTCCTTGGCCTGGTACATCGCGGTGTCGGAATGCCTGAGCAGCTCGCCCATGTTGGCGCCGTCGCGCGGATACAGGCTCACGCCGATGCTGACGGTGGTCACCAGAGGCCGGCCGTCCACCATGACCGGTCCGGACAGGGCCTCGTTGATGCGCGCCGCGGTTTCGTTGACCTGATTGGAGTCGCGCACGCTCTTCAGGATCACGATGAACTCATCGCCGCCCATGCGCACGACGACATCCTCGGAGCGCACCGTGGCGCGTATGCGCTGTGCCACGGCCTTCAGAAGTTTGTCGCCGGTCTCGTGCCCGCGCGAGTCGTTGATGTGCTTGAACCGGTCGAGATCCAGGAACAGCACGGCCAGGATAGCGCCGTCGCGGCGTGCATCGTCGATCGCCCCAGGCAGGTGCGCGGCCAGGTAGAGCCGATTCGGCAGACCGGTGAGCTGGTCGTGGTGGGCGAGATGGTCGAGGTGCTGTTGCTTCTCGAGAAGCTGCGCTTCGGCCTTGCGACGCAGGGTGATGTCGTCCGTGGTGAACATGAGCACGCGCCGGTGACCCAGCTCGAGCCGATGACCGCTGATCTCGACACTGACGCAGCTGCCGTCCTTGCAGAGCTGACTGATGTGGAACGGCATACGCGGATTCGGTTCGCGCAGCTTGCGCAACAGCGTCTCGGGGTTCTCGCTGTCGTCGGTTAAGAGTTGGGTGAGAGTGAGTTTGCGCAGCTCCGCGAGAGAGAACCCGAGCGTGCGCTGTGCGGCCGGGTTGGCGTCGATGATCTGGAGGTTGCCGGCATCCGCGATGATCGCGCCGTTGGGAGACTGCTCGAACGCCATGCGGCACGCCGCGCTGGTGGAATCGCCGAACGATGGCGGCAGTCCGGAACCGCCCCGCAGGCGCGCCCGCAGCCGCGGCCAAACCCATGCCGCAGCGAGCGCGCCGACCAGCGCACCCAGCGCGAGTTCGACGTGGTTCACTCTGTCCTCCCTAAGGCGGATGGCAGTCTGGACTATCGCAGTGCCGCAAGGAGTGGCGCCGCGCACATTTTCGGGGCGCCTGCCCGGGCACGAGCGCCCCGGCGGACCGGCCGTTCCACCCAGCAGAACGCGGCCGCGCACGGGTCAGGCTAAGGTCGGTGCGGGCGACGTCGGCTCGAACGTCGGAACGCAAAGAATTCCGACTTTGAGCAGTGCATCCACCCCGGAAATGACGACGGCGTTCTCACCGAATGTGACGCCGAGCAACTCGCGGCTGAAGCGGAAGGTCCGCAGGACGGGCAGGGGGTTGGTGGACCGCTCCCCTGTGTGCTGATCGGTTGAGGTGATGATGCAGCGTGTGCACGGCTTGACCAGGCGGAGGGTCACCTCTCCGGCCTGCAGCGTATCGATCCCGTCCTCGGCGAACTCCGGCAGTCCATCGAGAACGATATTCGGACGGAAGCGCTCCATGGGAATCACTTCCGGCATGAGTCGGTTCAGACCGTCCAGGGACGCTCGGTTGCAGACCAGCAAGGGGAATGCGTCCGGAAACGCGATCGGCACCGGATAGGGACCGGCGTACTTGGCGTCAGCAAGTCGATCGAGCTCCGGGGCGGCACGCATCAGCCTTGCCGGTACACCCAAGGCCTGCGAAATCCACTGAGCGGCAGGTTCTCCCTGATCGAATCCCGTGCAACTGTCGTCCCACACCTGGACCGAGGTTTGCACGTGCGACCCGCTCGGGTCCGACTCGAGCGGCAATCTCAGGGGCGACTGATCCGGCGCGTGGAGCACGAGCGCATCGTCCGTGAGCTGAGGCACGACCCGGGCGAGGAGCGGATGGGTTCGCTGACTCAGGAACCGGCCCGCGCTGTCGACCGCCATCCAGTGACGGTCCCATTTCAGTCCAGACATCGTGATGCGGCTTTCGTCCAGGGCGATGCCGCGCGCCGACTTGAGCGGATAGATGAACAAGCCCGAAATCACGGCCATCGTGAGCTCCGCGAAGGATGGCCGGATCAGCGCGCGACCCGAGCCGGAACGTCTGTCACCGTCATGACGGTGCGCGCAACGCAAGTCTGCCCTATGCTGACTTGCTGGGAGCGACTTCGCAAAATCAATTACGGGGAGAGGACATGGAGATGCACGTCTCGATGATGCGGCTGGCGGTGATCGGCTGTGCCATGGCTCTGCTGGGTGTCGCACCGGAAACTTCTCACGGACGGACGCAGAAGCCCGCCCTGCACGGCCGCCACTGGATGGCCGTCACCGGCAAACCGCTGGCGGCCACAGCCGGGGCCATGATATTCCAGAAAGGCGGCAACGCGGTGGATGCCGCCTGCGCGATGATCGCCGCGACCTCCACGATGTGGGACACACTCTCCTGGGGCGGCGAGACCCAGGCGCTCATCTACAACCCCAACACGGGGAAGGTGATCGGCATCAATGCGCTGGGTGTTGCTCCGACCGGCGCCACGCCTGAATTCTTCCATGAGCGCAATATGAAATTCCCGCCGGAGTTCGGCCCACTGGCGGCGGTCACTCCCGGCACGCCGGGCGGACTCATGACCATGCTGGCGGAGTACGGCACCATGAGTCTCGCGGACGTACTCGGGCCGGCGATCCAGATGGCCGACGGCTATCCGATGGAAGCCGAACTCTCCAACACCATCGAGCACTTCAAGAGCCAGATCGCGCAGTGGCCCTACTCGAAGCAGGCCATCCTGATCCATCCCGGCGAGGCACGCGAGGGCCCGCAACCGGGCGAGATCTTCCGGCAGCCGGACCTGGCCGCGACGCTGCGTAAGCTGGTGGAAGCGGAACACAGGGCAAGGGCGGCCGGCAAGGATCGCAAGGCGGCCATCTATGCCGCGTACGAACGGTTTTATCGGGGCGACATTGCGCAGGAGATCGTCCGCGGCACGCGCGAGCAGGGCGGCCTCTTCACGATGGAGGATCTGGCGAAGTGGAAGGTCAAGATCGAGGAGCCCGTGCACACCAGCTACAAGGGCATCGAGGTCTACAAGCTCACCACCTGGGTGCAGGGTCCCGTGATGCTGCAGACACTCAACATCCTGGAGAACTTCGATCTGCGCTCGATGGGCTACGACAGCGCACGCTATATCCACACCCTGTACCAGGCCATGAACCTGGCTTACGCCGATCGCGATTTCTACTACGGCGATCCGGATTTTCCGCCGGCCCCGCCCATCCGCGGACTGCTGTCGAAGGACTACGCGCGCGAGCGCGCCAAGCTCATCCGGCCCGATCGCAATGATCCGGACATCCGCCCCGGCGATCCGTATCCCTTCCAGGGCGAGACCAACCCGTTCACGGCCATCCTGCAGAACTGGCACAGCCGGATGCCCGAGGGCGCATCGGGACCGCCCGCGCAGTGGAGTCCGACCGCTCTTGCCGAGTTCGATCGCACGTTCCGCCTGGGTACGACCAGTGTCGAGGCAACCGACGAAAAGGGCTGGGCCGTGTCAGTCACGCCCAGCGGCGGCTGGACTCCGGCGGTGATCGCCGGCCACACGGGCGTTGGATTGAGTCAGCGAATGCAGAGCTTCGTGCTGGACGCCAACGAAAATCCGTTCAACGTCCTGCAGCCAGGCAAGCGGCCGCGCGCAACCCTGACGCCGACGCTTGCGCTCAAGGACGGCAAGCCGTTCCTGGTGTTCTCCGTGCAAGGCGGTGACACGCAGGACCAGAACCTCCTGCAGTTCTTCCTCAATGTGGTGGAATTCGGCATGACTCCGCAGGAAGCGACCGAGGCCGCCAACATCACGAGCTATCAGATGCGCGACTCGTTTGGCGCACACGAGTCCCTCCCCGGTCGCCTGACCGTCAACACGGCGACACCCGCCTGGGTGCGTGAGGAGCTGGTGCGCATGGGATACAAGCTGGATTTCGAGGAGCGCAGTTCGGGGCCGATCAATGCGATCGAGCTCGATCGGCAGCACGGCACCATGTGGGGCGGCTCGAGCAATCACGGCGAGGACTACGGTATCGCGTGGTGATGCATGCCGGTGCTGATTCGGTAGCGGAATTCCTGCACCGCTCCGAAAGCCGCGGGTCGCGTGAACTCCTCGACCAGCACGCCGCCGTTGGCTTCGATGACCCGCTGCGATGAGAAGTTGAGGGTCTCGGTGATCAGTTCGACGTAGCGCAGACCCTCCGCCCCGGCCGCGCGAACCGTCTCGCGGAGCGCGGACGTGGCGTAGCCCTGACCTCGCTTCCAGGGGACTACGGTGTAGCCGATGTGCCCGAAGCAGTAAGGCGGCAGTTCTTCCGTGCCTCGCTGCCAGCGCAGGCCGATGCTGCCGCAGAACTCTCCGTCCCACATCCATCGGATGTACCCCGGGAGCCGCGGTACCCTCTTCCCGTCCGGCAGCGTGATCGGACTTCCGCGTGCTTCCCTGTCTACGAGACTGGCCACGAACGCCTCGGCGTCCGTCGCGATCTGATCCAGCTGCTCGCGCGCGGCAGCGGCTCCCCGCAGATTGTCCGGCGACCAGCCGCGATTCAGGGCGTCGACGTAGCCGGGCAGGCAGGCAAGTGAAGGCCAGACCAGCTTCATGTCATTTCGATTGGCGCAGATCACGCAGGTGGCGCCAGCGATCGTACTGCGTCGCCTTGGCGGGCGCGGGATCCTCGTGGCCGTTGAGCCAGAAGTCGAACCAGTCCACCAGCATTTCCTCGTGCGCCAGAACCTGCAGCGGCTTTCTGATGTTGTGCTCGCCGGTGCGGATGTACTGGAGCTCGACGGGCTTGCCCTGATCCCGCAGGGCGGCATACATATCCCAGGAGCTGAGCAAGTGCCAGGGATCGGCGGGTTGGAACAGCACCGGGGCGGTGATCTTGTCGGTGTTGAAGCTCGGCGCGCGTTCCATCCAGGTCTTCAGCCCATCGCCATATGGCCGCGCGCCCACATAGTTTTCCGTGACGATGGCCGCTTGTGGCGTGCCGACATACTCGTTGTAGCCGGTCAATGTGATGGGGTCCGAGTTGGCGATCTCGGCCGCGGCGAACCGACCGGGCGCATGGGTGATAGCATTGGCGACCAGCCACCCCGAATAACTGTAGCCCGAGATGCCGACTCTATCCGGGTCGATCACCCCTTCCGCCGCGAGTTGGTCCACCGCAGCCAGATACACATCGACGCCAAACTCAGTGCCCTCGCTGGGTATACTTTCCCCGGGCGATGTGGGCTCGTGAACCTGCAGGACGACAATGTCGCGTCCTGCCAGGGCCCGTCCGGCATTGGCCGTGTCCGAATATCCGGCGCGAAAAAACTGGATGGCGTTGAACCCGTGCGTCTGGATGACCAAGGGGTAACGTCTGGCTGGATTGAAGTCCGGTGGCAGCGCCAGACCTCCCTCGTCCTCCCACCCGTGAGGATCCTTCCATCGATACACCCTCACCCTTCCCAGAGCGATCGCACCGAACTGCGGATTGGGATCGAAAATGGCGCGGCTTCGATGGGTCGCCGGATCGGTGACCACCAGCTTCGGCGGATCGTTCAGGCCTTCGCTGACGGTCAGTTCCACCACGCGACGTAAGCCGGCTATTTCGCTGGTGACGGACCACGCGGAACCATGCCGACGCACTATGCGATCCGCGTACGCGGACTCCTTGTGTGCCTTGTACCTTGCGCGGATTCCTTGACCGCCGGACATCCAGTCGATCCGCGAGATCTCGGCGGCGCTGGTCGGCACCTTGCGCCCCGGAACGCCAAACTTAGGGTCGGGCCGCAGAGCGCAGGTGATGTCGGCGGCTCCAAAGCGCGCCACCGCTACATCACAGAGTGGCGATGCATTGGCCGCATCAGTCGCGCCGTGCATGCCATTCGAATCGTTGGTACCCGTGATGGCTACCTCAGTAAGAGCGATCTGGCTGCCATCTGCGGACCAGGCAATGAACAGTTGACCTGTGCGCTGCGCGGAGACTCGGGCCAGCGATTCCCTGCGGCCCGAGTGCAGATCAATCAACGTGTATTCGAGCGCCTTCTTTCGCGTCGGTTCGGAGGTGCTGTTTGATTCCGTAACCGATCCGGCAACTTCGGCGACTGTTACGACGTGCCCGGCGTCCGGCGAGATCGCTGCCGCGAGCGCCGGGTAGTGAATGGTCAGTCTGACTGGTTCGCCGGTAGCCGGATCAATCACTGGCGCCGGCAACCCCGCTTGGACGCGCCACAGGCCCACCTGCTGCGGGTCACCGAAGGCGTTACCCCTGAAATGCGGATACAGCAGCGGCATCAATGGAGTGTCTGTGCCGGCTACGATTTCCGGGATACCGGGACCGGCCGACACCCAGGCCTGTTGCGCCTGAAGATCGGCATCGGCCGCGGCCAGATAGACGATCTCCGCCCCGGAACCGCTGTACGCCAGGACGTCCTGGTCCGGAGGCGTCAGGGGATGGACTGCATGAGTCTCCAGATCGGCTGTGAAGAGCTGGTGATTGCTGTGCCCGTTACGGCCGAGAAACATCAGGCTGCGGCTGTCCGGTGACCAACGGGGCGAGCTGATGGCATTGCCCGCATCGAGAACCATGAGACCCAGGCCGCCGTTGACCGCCGCTTCCATGCGCAGCAGCGGCAGCGGTGCGGGTACTGCGAGCTTTGGGTCATGGATGGCGCGCAACACAGCGGCTGTCTCGAACAGCCAGAGGGTGCCTTCGGTAAATCCGCCAGGAAGCACACCCCGATGCGTCACCTTGACGAAGTACCGGCCGTCCGGCGAGACCACGCCGTCGTCCTCCAGGTCATCGGGCGCCGACAGGAAGCGCGTCCCGAAGTAGCTCATCTCTACGGAGTCACGAACTTCAAAACGCCGTGGGCCTGAAGATTCGGCAGCAGCCGGGGAGGTCCCGAGCAGAAGAGCCAGGATGACTGGCCAAAAAGCCTGCGAGATTCTCAGATGGCTCACCGGTGTTCCCCCGCCGATTCACAGGTCTCGTGGTTTACGTGAACGTCGTACCGCCAAGCTGCTTCCGATCCAGTGGGAACGCGTGTCACTCCCTTTCCTTGCCGCGCGTCGCTCAAGAGACATTGGCTTCGTCCGCGCGAATGGTCCGGCCGACCCGCCACAGGTGCCAAGCTGCCCAGAATCCCGTCGGCGCCAGGAACAGCAACGACCAGCGCAGTGACTCCTCGCCTGCCCCCAGGTGCGCGCGAAGTGCATCGCTCAACCAACCGATGAATTGCGGTGCG
This sequence comes from Steroidobacteraceae bacterium, assembly GCA_035542375.1. Taxonomy (GTDB): domain Bacteria; phylum Pseudomonadota; class Gammaproteobacteria; order Steroidobacterales; family Steroidobacteraceae; genus 13-2-20CM-66-19. Next base: position 20,929 of record DATKLO010000053.1, read on the forward strand.
ACCACGAGGTTACCGATATTGGCCAGGAACAGCAGCACGGCGCAGCCCGTCGCGCGCATGTTCGCAGGCAGAACGTTTTGCAGGAGACCGAGGATCGGTCCGATATAGAAGTACACCCCCGGCACGAACAGCCAGAGCAGTACGGAGGTCCCGGTGGAGGAATCCACCCAGTACGCAAGAATGGAGGGAATCGTACTGAGCCCCACGAAGACCGCGAGCAGACTGGCGATGTGTTTCGGGTCTGCCGCAGCGCGACGGGCTGTCAGCCAGGCCGCCAGCAGAGTACCTCCCGTTCCCGCGATCAGGTGCATGGGCCCGAGTAGCTGGCCGGCCTCTCCCACCGTCATGTGATGAGAGCGCTGCAGAAAAGCCGGCGTCCACCACATGAGGCCCCAGCTCCACAAGGTCGCGACCGACCCTCCGAGCACCAGGTGAAGCGCCGACCGTTGTCGTTTCAAGAAACGCAGAGTCTCGGCAAAGGTCGTCCTCGAAGCGGCGACTTTGTCCAGCACGCCACGCCGGGGCTCCCGCACAGTCAGCCAGACGATCACCGCGAGCGCGAGACCCGGGTAACCCAGCAACAGAAAGGCGGCTCGCCAGCCACTGTGCTCCGCGGCCCGTCCGGCCACCGACGAACCCAGCCACGCACCGATACAGGCTCCCAGTGCGAAGATGGTCATGGCGAAGGGCCGGCGGGCTGGTGGGAATTTGTCGGCGAGCATCGACGCCGAGGGTGCAGTGCCACCCGCCTCACCAATCCCGACACCGAAGCGACCCAGCATCAGCTGCGTGAACGATTGCGCTATACCACAGAGCGCCGTCATCCCCGACCAGATCACCAGGGCGCAGGCGAGGATATTGCGCCGATTCAACCGGTCCGCGAGCACGGCGACCGGAATTCCCACGGTCACATAGAACAACGCCAGCGCGACACCGGTCAGATAGCCGACGCCACTGTCAGAGAGGTGCAGCTCCTGCTTGATGGGCTCGATGAGCGTCGAGATCGAGAACCGGTCGGCGATATTCAGGGCGTAGGCCAGCGTCAGAACGCCGAGCACGTAATGGCGATCCCGATCTCCAGAACCGGCTGTGGACACGGATCAGGACTTCCGGATACACGGAGCGTTGCTGGCCGCGACGGCCCTGCGTCGGAGATCCGACAACAAACTGTACACGGCAAGGAGAAGAAGCACGGAGGCGGCGGCGACCTCCACGAGGATCGTCGCATTCATCGCAAACGAGTGCGCGCTGATTGGCGCCAGGGTGTAGTGATCCAGTCCGCCGAAACCCGTCAGGGCATAGATCACGATGACCAGAAGTCCGGCAATGGGTGAGACCTGGCGATACAGCCAATACCCCACCAGGCCCAACGTTGTAATCCCGAACCAGGAAGCGCACACACCCGGTGGCGTGATCCACCTGGGAAGATTCGGGTAAGCATCGATGTATACCGCGTTGTGCACGAAGTGAAGCAGGCTCGCCACTGCATAGGCGATCATCAGGAACAACAGGCGGCGCGAGGGGTTCATTCGGGCATCACCATCCGGGTCCATGCACTCACGAACTATCGCACGCTGAACGTGATTTTCGCAGGATTTGTCGAAACCTGGTTCGGCCAACCGTCTATAGGTTGAAGACTGGCAACTGGCCCACCCCGAGGATTCCCATGACTCCCACCATTACTGCCTTTGAGAGCTCACCCGACCGCGGCAGGGGACTGGCGCGCGATATGCGCGTCCGTTGGGCGCTCGAGGAAGCCGGCCAACCCTACGAGGTTCGTCTGCTTTCGTTCAGTGCGATGAAGGAACCCGCGCATCGGGCACTCCATCCCTTCGGGCAGATCCCGACTTATGAGGAAGGCGATCTCACCCTGTTCGAGTCGGGGGCCATCGTGCTGCACATCGCGGAGAGCCATTCGGGCCTGCTGCCAGAAGAGACGAACGCCCGGGCGCGAGCGATCGCCTGGATGTTCGCCGCCCTGAACACCGTGGAGCCGCCGATCATGGATCGCACGACGCTGATGCTCTTCGAGCGTGACAAACCCTGGCACGGCGAACGCCTGCTGGCTGTCGACGCTCGCATCCGTGCCCGGCTGGATGAACTGTCTCGCCGACTTGGCAGTGCCGACTGGCTCGAGGGTGAGTTCAGTGCCGGAGATCTGCTGATGGCGTCGGTGCTGCTCAGGCTGAAATCGTCGGCGATGTTGGACGAGTACCCAACCCTCTCAAGCTACGTGGCCCGTGGAGAGGCGCGGCCCGCTTACAAGCGTGCCTTCGCCGCTCAGTTGGCGGTTTTCACTGCCTCAACAAACGACTGAACGGTCTGCAAAGGAAAAAGCCCCCGCCGGTTTCCCGACGGGGGCTCTCCTGAGTAAAAGCCTGGCAGTGACCTACTCTGGCATGCCTGAAAGGCACACTACCATCGGCGCAGAGCGTTTTCACTTCCGAGTTCGGAATGGGATCGGGTGGTTCCCGCTCGCTATGGCCGCCAGGCAATCTTGTCGAGGTTCGTGAGGCCGCACCTTGCGGTGCGGCCCCGCGCGCCTCCAATCCGGAACCGTCAGTACCACCGGCTTGCGCCGGCCGTGCTGACAGCGTTTTCTGTTTCGACGCGTGTCGCGTTCGTTAAACGATGAAATCACTCCATCATGCATCTCTCAAGCCCATGACCGCCGTGCGCAGGGCACGCGTCATCAAACTGCTTGAGGTTATATGGTCAAGCCTCACGGGCAATTAGTACTGGTTAGCTGAAGCCATTACTGGCCTTACACACCCAGCCTATCAACCACGTAGTCTTCGTGGGCCCTTCAGGGGAATCGAGTTCCCAGGGAGATCTGGTCTTGGGGGGGGCTTCCCGCTTAGATGCTTTCAGCGGTTATCCCGTCCGCACATAGCTACCCGGCAGTGCCACTGGCGTGACAACCGGAACACCAGAGGTGCGTCCATCCCGGTCCTCTCGTACTAAGGACAGCTCACCC
>DATKLO010000054.1:0-5170 GCA_035542375.1 Steroidobacteraceae bacterium
CTGTGCCGCCGATTTCTCCAGCAGCGCGAAGGCCCGCGCCTTGTCGGTCGGACCGAGCTCTCCGGTCGTGTACGCGTGCCCGAGTTCGAACCCGGAACACGCATCACCGCGCGCAGCAGCTGCCTGCAACTGCGCAAGCCGCGAGGCCTTCTCCGCGTCGGTCAGCCGCTGCGGCCCGGGGCCTTGTTGGCCGCTTGTGCGCTCGGGGCCGCAGGTCACAAGCAGCTGCGCTTGCGGGGAGGCCGTCGGGGAAATCACTCCTGCATGGCTGCGGTTGCCCAGGGGGATCAGCAAAAGGCCGACAGCGGCCGCGACCATGGCGTCTCTCATCGTGCCAGACTCCTGCGTTCGTCAGTCGCGCTTGCGGATCACGATTTCGCCGGCGTGGTGGGTGACTTCGAGGTCGGGCTCCCTCGCCAGCACGTCTGCGAGCGACTCGGGGTCGTCCACATCGAAAATTCCGCCATAGCGCCGCGTTCCCGGAGCAATGCCCTCGATCCGAATCTTGATGGACGGATTGTAGCGGTTGATGGTGCGAGCGACGTCTTCGATGAGCGTGTTATCGAATACTGCGGTCCGGTGGCGCCACGCGAGTGCCCGATCGATGTTTGCGCCGGCAACCCGCGACAGCCGGCCGTCGGTTGCCACGCGCGCCTGCTCGCCCGCGCCCAGCGACTGCTCGGTGCGCGCAACCGCAGACCCGGTCGAAGTCACCTGCACACGCCCCTCGAGAACCGACACGACGGTTCCGGCGTCGTCCTGATTGACGTCGAATGCCGTTCCGACGGCGCGCACGCTTGCGCCCCGCGTCGCCACGATGAAAGGCCGGTTCACATCATGCGCGACCTTGAAGAATGCTTCACCGCGTTTGAGCGTGACGTGTCGGGTGCCGCCGGAGAAATTCACTGCAATGCTCGACCCGACGTTCATCGTCACCACGGAGCCGTCGTCCAGCGCCAGCGCGCGCTGCTCTCCGATCGCCGTCGTGTACTCGTGCCCCTGCGTCGAGGCAACCAGCCACCAGTTTGCGATGCCAGCCGTCAGCGCGATGCCCGCCACGACTGCAGCCGCGGCCCATCGAAGCTGCCGCCTGACGCGGGATGCCACGTCCTGGCTCGGGGCCGCCCCGCGCAGGTCGACGACGTTGTTCGGCACCTGCTGCAACCACTTATCGATATCCTCGCGGCGGATGCCGTCGAGTCGGCGCAGTTCATGGTCTATTGCCACCATCTCGAGGAACCACGCGACATGCAGTTTCGATTCGCGCAGCCATTCCACGAATGCAGCGCGATCCGTCTCGCGGCCTGCCTTGAGGATGTCGATCCATTCGGCAGCCCGTTGGGCGAGAAGATGGTCGATCTGCTTCTGGACCTTCATGGGCGCCCGTACTCCATCATTCGGCCAGCGCGGCGCGGATGCGGGCGCGGGCCTCGCACGCATATAATCCGACGGTACTCACGGCAAGGCCAGTCCGGGTCGCCACCTGGGCGTGCGACAGGCCCTCTCGGACGATCAGCAACAGCACCGCGCGGTGCATTGCAGGCAGCCGTGCCAGGGCGCGATGCAGTCCCTCGGTGACAGCCACCTGGTCAACGACGTTATCCGAATCGGAACCCTCGATGAGCTCGGCGCGTTCGTCGAGACCCTGGGAATCGTATGACACGATGTTCTGCTCCGTGCGCGTCAGCGAGTCGCTGACCACATGCGAGGCGATGCGGAACAGGTAGGCGAGCGGGTTATGGATGGCATGCGAAACCTTGACCCGCAAGAAGCGCTCGAATGTCTCCTGGATCAGGTCGTCTGCCTCGGCAGCACTGTTCACGCGCCGCAACAGATACCGGTGCAGCGCCCAGGAATACCTCCGCACGGCGGTGCTGTCGAGCTTGCGTGTTGCCGTTCTGGCCGTTTTATCCGTCTCTTGCACAGTCGCCCCGGGCATCGCCTGGTTCGCTTGGGTCGAGCGACCCTCTCCTCAGAACTAGGGCGCGTCCCTGCGCCAAAGTTTAGGTTCATGACGCCCTTTCTGTCTTTTTTTTGGGGCTCACCCCTAAAGATCGCTCCGCGGCGCCACCCTGATACTTACGACAAGGAGGGGAGTGACGGCACAGCGAAAGCGTGCCGTACCTTCCCAGGAAGCCGTTTTGGGCACCGGGTGGGGAGTCGGAACATGTCAGCTGCCAGGGCAGCCGTGATGGGCGTGATCGTCGTTGCTTGCCGTGTGGCATCGGGTCAGGACGCTGATGCAACCACGGAAATCAATGTGCGGCCACAGTCCATTGCAGCGGCGCTGCGGGAACTCGGAGCGCAGACCGGATTGCAGATCCTGTTTCGTTCCGAGGACATGGCAGGAGCCGTGCGATCCGCCCCTGGGGTGTCCGGAAGAATCTCGGCAAGGCAGGCGCTGGATCAACTGCTCGCGGGCAGTGGATTGCATTATGAGTTCGTCAACGCGCATACGGTGCGGGTGTCCGCATCTGTGCCGTCGCCCAGATCCAGTGTTACCGAGAGTCCGCCGGATCCCGGGCCCGGTTCCCGAACGGAGCAAACACCAACGCACGCAGGGGGAACCGAGATGCCGAAGAGTGAAAGTTACTGGAGCAGGGTCATCCACTTTCTGACACGCGGCGGCCGCAGGGGAGAATCCCCTCACCGCACGATGCCGGGGAGTGCCGGGTGGGCGCGACTGGTCGCGATCTGCGGTTCCGTGGCGGCGGCCAACGGAGTCTGCGGCGTCCAGCAGGATTCCGCCAGCCAGGCAGCCGAATCAGGCGTACTCGAGGAAGTCGTCGTGACGGCGGCCCGTCATGAGCAGAACCTGCAGAAAGTGTCGTCGGCCGTGCAGGTCGTTAGTGGTGAGCTGATCAGCAACGAAGGCCTGACGAACATCGCACAGATCGTGTCTGACCTGCCCAGCGTCCAGGCCACCGGCCAGCCGGGTGGCTTCAGCATCAACGTTCGCGGGCAGGGTGGCGATCTTCCCGCGGGTTCCACGCAGGGCTCGGTTGCGCTCGAATTCGATGGGGTCTACAACATCAATTCCCAGGGCACGACCGTCGGCTTCTTTGACGTGGATCGCATCGAGGTGCTGCCGGGTCCGCAGAGCACGCGCTATGGTCCCGACGCGGATGGTGGCGTTGTCAACGTGATCACCCGCAACCCGCAGATCGGCAGCTGGTCGGGATCCGGATCGCTCACGCTCGGCGACTACGGCCTCGTGCGCACGGAGCTGGCGCAGGACATTGCGCTCGGCAGCTCCGCTGCGCTGCGCATCTCGGGCGCGACCCTGAACCGAAGCTCGTACTTCACGGATCCGGCGGAAGGCAATGTCCGGGCGCAATCCGTACGCGCCAAGTTCCTGTACCAACCCAGCGATGCGTTGGCGATCCGCCTCGGCGCACAGGTCGATCACATCGGCGGAACGGGCAACGGATCGAATGTCTTCCCGGTGTTCACGAACAAGGTGCCGGTCTATCCGGACGACACCATCAACGACCAGTCGAATCCGTGGCAGGGCTACCCGAACATCGCAAATACCGAGGCCGACATCCGCCAGAACACCTTCACCGGTGGCTTCACCTGGGACCTCTCTCGAGCGGCCGTGATGGATCTGCTTTCGTCCTACACTACCTTGTCGGGTGACGAGACCGCTTGTCTGTACGCGCCACCCTGGAGCGTGACGGGTGGAGGGCCATTCCCGATCTGCGGCGCGCGCCTGCATGAGTTCGATCCCTTCCACCAGTTCACCTCCGAACTGCGTCTGCACAACGGTCCCGAGAGCAAGATCATCTGGGATCTCGGGCTCTACCACTGGGATTACCTGCTCGCGAACTACGCCGAAGACGCCCTGTTTTTCTCCGGGCCGCCGGTGACCACCACGACGCGGACGGACGCGATCTACGGCGAGATCACCTATCCCGTCACGGACACCCTGCGCCTGATTGCCGGCCTGCGCGAGAGCCGCGACCATCGGACATTTAATTTCAACAATGGCGGAACGCTCACGGGCTTCTTCGACTACAACCTGAACCACTTTGACTATCGTGCCGGCGCCGAACTCGATCTCAGCGTCGAATCGATGGCGTACCTGACGGTCTCCACCGGCTATCGGCCAGGGGGGCTGAGCGGCTACAGCAATATCCTGGGCTCGGCACTGCCACCCTTCGCGGCGGAAAAGAACACGGCGATCGAACTCGGCATCAAGAACCGCTTTCTTGAGAACCGAGTGCAACTGAACGCCGACCTGTTTTATTACGACCAGATCGGCTACCAGAATCTCGACCGATACACGGGCTTCTCGGTTCCTGACGTCTCCGGGGTCGGAACGCACGTGTGCGGGAATCCTGACTTGAACACCTATCCCGGATGCGTCACGCCCACCTGGAATGCGAAGGCGCACGCGCTCGGCTTCGAAACCCAGGCCAAGGCGTCCCTGTCCGCGAGCGACGTGCTGACCTTCAACGCGACCTGGCTCGATGCGAAGTTCGACTCGAAGCAGGGAACCTGTGCCACGGTCGGGATTGATGCTTCGATCCCGGGATATGCAGGCCCCGGACTGTGTTACGACGCCTACAACGACCAGGCAACGGACGCGCTGAAAGTGTTCGTGCTCAATGGGATCGTGCAACCGCACTCACCGAAGTTCACCGGCAACCTGGACTACAAGCACAGTTTCCACTTCGTGTCGGGTTCCGAGTTGACGCTGGGTGGGTCGGTTTTCTATTCGACCGGCTACTGGCTCAATCCGGTACATGACGATCAGCACTACGGCTATCAGCCCGGGTACACGCTGGAGAATGCGAGCCTGTCATTCACACCAGCGCGAGGTCCGTGGACAGTAGGCGCATACGTGCACAACATCTCGGACTATGCCGTAAAGGCCTCGGTACTGCCGGCAACGTCGCTGGGGGACCCCCGGACGGTGGGACTGGTGATCGGATTGAAGTGGTAGCCTGAACGCGGCGCCCGCCGGTACAACGACCGGCGGGCGCCAGGGTCGCCATGGTGCTCAGGCCCTGGACTGCGCCAGCAACCAGTCCCTCGCCGCCTTGATGTGGAAGAACTTCCTGGCGGATTGCATGTGGTCGACGTTCGCGAAGGTCAGGAAGGTGATGTTGCCTCCCTCGGCGAGGTAGCCGTTCACCTGGTCGGTGAGGCGCTGCTGCTTGTCGAT
>DATKLO010000055.1:0-2460 GCA_035542375.1 Steroidobacteraceae bacterium
GGCGTGCCCGGCTTGCCCTGCAGGCCCAGCACCATCTGCCCGGCGTAACTGCGGACGACTTCCGGGTTCTCCGAATAGCTCTCGTAGGTCCGTCCCCAGCGGACGTCCCGGACTACGGCGAGTGTGGGGCCGAAGGTCCAGTCCAGACCGGTCACCCGCACCTCGACAGCCGTGACCTCGCCGATCCGGCGGATCAGCTCACTGTCTCGCGCAGCACCCAATCCAATGTTATGGGGGAAGATTGTCGCGCCCACGATATTGTTGTGCCCGTGGACGGCATCAGATCCCCACAGTGTCGGAATGGGATGCGGCCCGTGCTCCGGGTCCAGGGAAGCCGCGTAGAACCGATCCGCCAGGCTCAGCCACTCACTCGGTGGCGCAAATTCGTTGTTGCCCGGCGAGGAATTGCCGCCGTTCAGGATCGATCCGAGGGGATAGTGGCGAAGATCATCAGGCGTGAAGCTGCCGATGTCGGCCTGGATGAGTTGACCGACCTTCTGCTCGAGAGTCAGACCCGCGAGCAGTGAGCTGATGCGCGTTTCCAGTGCCTCATCACGCGCCAGAGCGGGCGCAGCCGTCGGCCATGATTCGGGATGGATGGTGGCGGCCTCAGGGAGGGGCGCCGTCGCTGCACCGATCGTCGCCGCGGCTGCTACCCCCACTGCCGCCATGCCGGCCGCTGCCACCCCGATCACACCGGCCAACCCGAGCTTGTTCATTTTTTGTGTCCCGGCCCGCCCCCGCGGGCCGTTTCCTCAGCATCAAAGCATCACAGTTAATGACAGCGCTGTCAATGAAGGGTAATCATATGCTGGAGCCCACGAGAGCACACACCCCCGAAGCCGCAGCCGGGATGCACGCCAAGCGTGTCATCGAGCCGGCCCCCGGACTGGGGGATCTTCCCGATCTGCTGCTGGTCGAGCGGACCCGCAACCGTGATACGCGTGCGTTCGAGACGCTCATGCGGCGGTACAACCGCAGGCTTTTCCGCATCGCGCGCAGCATCCTGAGCGACGACAACGCCGCTGAAGAGGCCGTACGGGGTGCGCTTCTGCGAGCCTACGCCAATCTCGACCGTTACGAGCCGGCCGGCAAATTCGGCGCATGGCTGGCGCGACTGGCGTTCAACGAAGCGCTCTCTTCGCGCAAGCATGGCGGCCAGGGCCCCGGCAGCGAGGTCCGCACCGACCAGGTGCCCGCATCGACTGCGTCTGTCAGCGACTCCAACGAGACCAGCCCGAATCGACGCATGCTGGAAAGCGCGATCGACGCGCTCCCGGAAGTGTTCCGCACCGTACTCGTGCTGCGTCTCGTCGAAGAACTCAGCGGTGTGGAAGTGGCCGTGTGCCTGGGTCTGCACGAGACCACGGTCCGTACGCGCCTCTACAGGGCGCAGCAGCGGCTCAAGGTCGATGTGGCGCGCCAGCTGCGTGCCGAGCCCTTCAACATCTTCGAACTGACACCGGAGCGATCGGAGCGGATCGCGCAACAGGTGTTGGTGAGATTGCACGGCTCGTCCGTGATGGAGCCGCGCTAGCCTCACAGCGTCACACACGACAGGCACCCCGCTCCGGCCACGGACGGGGCGCGGTGCCTGTCTCAATGGGCAGGCGGCCCGGCGCATCCTCGCGGGATGCCTGTTCGCATCCCGGTATGATGCGCCGCCTATGGACACTCCATACCGGTTTCCGGCAAGCGCTCTGCCGCTCTGTCTTGTCGCGCTTCTGTCGCAGGCGCTCTGCAGTCCTGCCGCTGCTGCTGCGGCGGGCGCACTTGCGAGCGCCACTGCTTCGAATACCACTGCCTCGAAGGGCACTCCTGTGGACCCTGCGCTCACCACGATTGCCGAACAGTCCCATTACCAGCGGACCGGCCGCTACGAGGAAGTGGGCCGCCTGTGCGCAGCGTTCCAGCGCAAGTACAGCGATGCCGTGCGTTGCAGCCAGTTCGGGCGCAGCCCGGAAGGCCGCCCCATGTGGGTCCTGTCGATCTCCCGGAGCGGTGCGCTGACGCCGGAGCAGGCCCGGCAGCGCAACCTGCCTGTCATGCTCATGCAGGGCGGGATCCACGCCGGTGAAATCGACGGCAAGGATGCCGGTTTCTGGGCCATCCGCGACCTGCTGGATGATGCCGCGGCTGCCGGCGCTCTCAAGTCGTTCGTTCTGGTGTTCGTGCCGGTCTTCAATGTCGACGGCCACGAACGTATCAGCCGCGGCAACCGTCCGAACCAGATGGGTCCGGAAGAGATGGGCTGGCGGGCCACCGCGCAGAACTACAACCTCAACCGCGACTACGTGAAGGCCGACGCGCCCGAAATGCACGCGATGCTGAGGCTGCTCGGCGCCTGGGATCCGATCCTGTACATCGACATGCACGTCACCGATGGATCCGAGTTCCAGCATGATGTGTCCAACACGCTGGAGCCCATCTACGCGGGCGACTCCAAGCTGCAACCGACGG
>DATKLO010000056.1:0-11604 GCA_035542375.1 Steroidobacteraceae bacterium
AGGAACCGTTCCCGGCCGAGGAACTGGATGCATATTTAGGAGCATTCTCTCAACTCTCTCTTTGGCTGGGGTTAGTCCCACTATCGCTCTGGTACTTGTATTTTGGACAGAGCTGGGAGTACCCGCCCTATGCACTTGTTCTCGCTAGCGCGACAATCGTTCTTCTAGGGTGGGGATTCTTCCACATGAAGAACAAGGGGTTTACGGAAGCAGCGCGATTCGGGGTGGCTCTTGTGTCCGGCGGGATCGGATTTCTTGGCTACTTTGCGCCCGATGTGATCGGAAAGTTGGCTCAACATGTGTATTCACCGCATGCCATCTACTCTGTGGCCTACTATGTCCTTCTGGCCCTTCTGTCTTTCATTCTTGCGGCAGTCCTTAAATCCGAATGATTTGCGAGTTGCAATTTGATTCGCGATTAGATATAGCCCAACTGTCGCATCGAGGGGACCCCCTACGGCGGCTTTCAGCCGCCTCCGGGGGCCCCTCATGCTTAGCGTTGGGCGCTCTCCCGGCGGACCACGTAGAATTCCGGGATGCGCTTCGAATGGGATCCCAAGAAGGCTGCTGAGAATGTCCGAAAGCACCGAGTATCGTTTGAAGAAGCTTCGACGGTGTTCGGTGATCCCTTCGCAATTACATTTCCGGATCCAGACCATTCGCGTGGCGAGAGCCGCTTTCTGACCTTTGGGTTATCCCACGAAGGCCGGCTGTTGGCGGTCATCCACACCGACCGCCGAGGCACGGTGCGTATCGTCAGTGCTCGGCGCGCTCTGCGCGGTGAGCGTCGTATCTACGAAGAGGGCTAACGCCCGTCAGAGATCTCTATGCGAAAACAGTACAAACGCGAAGATTTGGGTAAGGGTGTCCGCGGCAAGCACTTTGCTGCTTACTCCAAGGGCACGAACCTGGTTCTCATCAGCCCGGATGTCGCAGCCGTGTTTCCCACTGCTGAGGCAGTGAACGACGCTTTGCGCAGTCTCGCGCAAGTGGCCGAGCGGGCAGCGCGCCCAACCACGCGCTCAAGCGGACGCGCCGAGAAGCGTCGCCGTACTTTGCAAGCACCTCGGCGGCGCGCCGCTTAGCGCGAGCTTTGGGCGTCCAGGGAGCCTGATACGGTGACTATGCTCGGAGGCGCTGAGCTCGAGACATGAGACGCTCTAGGAGAACGGCTGCCGTGTTGCTCATCACCGTGGCTGGTCTGACGATGGTGTCTACGGCTGCCCGCCCTGAGCAGAAGCCACTACCTAGGGTCGGAGTCCTCTTGCCGGAGTCCTCATCACTTGAAGAGCAGTTGGCGGAGCAGTTGCGCGCGCGCGGTTACATAGACGGTAAGACCGTCAATATGGATTGGCGGCGCTATAGTAGCTGGGGCGCGAAGATGCGAACGATATCCGACGACCTGGTTCGCTCCGGGCCCGACTTGATCGTTGTGTTCGGCACACCCCCGGCGCGCGCGGTGGTAGAGGCGACGAAGACGATCCCCGTCGTGTTCGTCGCCGGCGAACCAGTGGCTATGGGCCTCGTTTCCAGTTTAAGCCGACCCGGGGGCAACGCAACGGGAGCGTCAGGCAACTACGTTGAGGCGGCCGCGAAGCTGCTGGACTTTGTGACACAGCTGGTTCCCGGCGCTCACCGAGTTGTTGCAGTCCGTAATCCCTCGAACCCACTCAGCTTAGGGATCGTGGAGCAAGTGCAGCGGCTCGCACCAGGGCTGCGCGTCCGCGTGATAGTTGTGGATGCCCGAAACGCCGATGAAGTTGTGAGCGGGCTAAGGCCAATTGGCAAACGTCGCGCCGACGCCATCCTGATCCCTCCGGATTTTGTGTTTCAAATGGAGACGGAGCGGGTCCTACACGCCGTGAGGGAAACAGCGTTGCCGGCGGTATATCTTGAGCACGCCTTCGCGGAAGCTGGTGGTTTAGTATCCTATGGGCCTGACCCAAAAGAGTTCGTACAGATCGTGGCAGCGCTCGTCGAGAAGATTCTGAAAGGTGCAAATCCGGCGGAGCTCCCGGTGGAACAGGTCTCAAACCTGAAACTCTCGGTGAACCTCAAGACGGCAAAGGAGATGAAGATCTCCATTCCTCAATCGATTCTCATGCGCGCGGAGGAGGTGACCCATTGATGGCGTCCTACCATAGGCCGGGCGCGATTCGATTGCGATCATCTCAAGAGGCCGCCCGACAAGGCGCTGCAGGGGAGCCGCGGAAGCGGCCCCCTGAGCGCCGGCGTTGGGCGTCGGGGGCGACTGACGCGTCCGACCTTGGCGCCGATCACAAAGTGAACCGCTCCCATCAGCCGTGAGGCTGCGATTGAGGTTGAGGCTCGCGATCGGCAGCACGTCACGGGCATACCGAGACCCAAGCGATTAAACTTTCGCCGATCTTGCTGAGGGAACGCCAACCGATGCAATGCCAGAGTTGTCAACACGAAAATCCACCCGGTATAAAATTCTGCGGGGAATGCGGCGCGCGCCTGACGCTGGCGTGCTCCTCATGCGGGACAGTCAATGCCCCGACGCAGAAGTTCTGCGGGGAATGCGGGGCGAGGCTGGCTGCCGAGCCACGCGCGTTGAGCTCGCCCGCGTCGTATACACCCAAGCACCTCGCGGATAGGATCTTGACCTCCCGCTTCGCGCTGGAAGGCGAGCGCAAGCAAGTGACGGTGCTGTTCTGCGATATCACCAACTCCACGGAGTTGGCCGCCCGTGTAGGCGCAGAATCCATGCATGTGATCTTGCACCGTTTCTTCGAGATGGCGCTGGAAGAGGTACACCGCTTCGAAGGGACGGTGAACCAGTTTCTTGGCGATGGCTACATGGCTCTATTCGGCGCCCCTCTCGCGCACGAGGACCATCCGCGGCGCGGCGTGCTCGCAGCACTCAGTGTCAGGCACGCGCTACGAGAGCAGCAACAGAGCTTAGGGTTACCAGACGGATCGACCCTGCAGCTCCGCATGGGCTTGCATACCGGGCCAGTAGTCGTGGGGTCGATCGGCGACAACCTGCGCATGGATTACACCGCGATTGGCGACACGACACATCTCGCGGCGCGGCTCCAGCAGGCCGCTGCTCCGGGTCAGATTGTTATGAGCGACGCTACCGCGCGTCTGGTCCGAGGATATGTGGTCAGCGAGCCGCTAACGCCGTTGACCTTGAGGGGGTGGCCGCAACCTATTCAGGCGTTCCAGCTAGCTTCGCTTGGTAGCCGCCGCTCCAGGTTGGATGATGATCGCACGCTCACTCCGTTCGTGGGGCGTGACCGAGAGCTGACGATCCTGCGAGAGGCGCTGGACGATGTCGAAGCGGGGCGCGGCCAGGTAGTCGGCATCGTCGGGGAGCCCGGTGTGGGCAAATCCCGCCTCCTGCACGAGTTTCGGCGGGCGATCCAAGGGCGCTCGGTAGGGTACGTGGAAGGCTGGTGCCTATCATTCGGCAAGTCGATTCCGTACCTTCCGCTGCAGGACGCGCTGCGGACGACCTGCGGCATAGCGGTGGCCGATACTCCTGCGCAGATCGGTGAGCGGGTCCGTAGCGCCCTTTACCGCGCCGGGCTTGCCGGCGACGAACTCGCACCGTACCTCCTGCAAGCGTTGGGTGTGAAGGAGGGCAGCGACGCCTTGGCGCAGATCAGCCCCGAGACGGTAAAGGCGCGCACGCTGGAAACGCTTCAGCTAATGGCGCTTTCGCAAAGTAAGCAACGTACTCTCGTGTTGGCGATCGAGGACCTGCACTGGATCGACAAGATATCCGAGGAGTTCCTGGCACGTCTTATTGACAACCTTCCCGGTGCGCGCATCCTCCTAATCACCACGGCCCGGCCTGGCTACGTACCGCCCTGGCAGGGCAAGAGCTACGTAACACAGCTGGCGCTGAGGGTCCTACCAACGGAGGCGGCGCGCCGGATCGTCGAAGCAGTCACTGACAATGCACCGCTGTCGGAGGTCGAGACCAGTTTGATCGTACGCAAGGCAGAGGGCAATCCATTCTTTTTGGAGGAACTGTCGCTCGCGCTGCTTGAGCACCAGGACCTTGGTTTGGGACAGGCGCTACCCGACACGATTCAAGGAGTACTGGCTGCGCGCATCGACCGATTGCCCGAGGCGGCAAAACGCACTCTGCAGATCTGCGCGGTACTGGGCAGAGAGTTTCCCTTGAAGCTGCTTGAGGCCGTCAACGACACGCCGGAGGCGGCGCGCAACCAGCTAGACACGCTTGTGCAGCTCGAATTCCTCTACGAGCGGGCCGAGGCTGACGGACCCGCCTACGTGTTCAAGCATGCCCTGACCCAAGAAGTCTCCTACGACGGTCTACTCACCTCGCGAAGGGAAGCATTGCACGAGGCAGCCGGCCGAGGGTTCGAGCAAATCTACTCGGGGAGACTCGAGGAACACTATGAGATGCTCGCGCACCACTACTCGCACAGCGGCAACGCCGAGAAGGCGATCGAATACCTGGACTTCGCGAACCTGAAAGCGCACAACGCCAACGCCGTACAGGACGCGCAAGCCTACTTCAACGAGGCGCTGCGGCAGTATGCTCGGCTAGCGGACACCGTGCCGCGGAAGCGCTCCCGTGTCGCACTTATCACACGGCAAGCTCCGGTGTTCATGCTACAGATGAAGATGGTCGAGTATGAATCCCTACTGCGGGCCGCCCAAGCGGAGGCCGAGAGTCTCGGTGACGATGCGCTGCTTGGCCGTTTTCTCGCTTGCCTGGGCCATTGCCATTGGTTCAGTGCTCGCTATGACGAAGCGGTTGATGTGTGTCTACGTGCAGCGGACCTCTCCGAACGCAGCGGGGTGTGGGACGGTGCCGCACATGGTTTAATGCTGGTCCAGTGGTCGCACCTGTACGCGGGCTCGTTCGAGAAGGTTGTCGAGACGGAACCCCACGCGTTGCGCGCATTGCAGAGGGCTCCTCACCTTCGGTACCGAATGTGGTCACTGACTGCTAGTGCGTGGGCTTATGCGAATATGGGCCGATGGTCGGAGGCCATCGAGCGGGCAGAGCGGGCCATGGCAGAAGGTAACGCCGTCTCAGACGTGAGCCTCGTCGCCTTCGGCGCTTGGATTATCGGGATCGGGTATGTGCAGAAGGGAGAATTGGATGAGGCTCTTCATTATGGGCAACTCAGCGTCGACAAGGCGCCTACCCCCGGGGATAAGGCCTGGGGCAGCAACGTCCTGCTTTGGGCGACGTTGAAGCGCTCGCCCCAGGACGCACTTGAGAAGTTGAAGCCGATGTGGGAACTTTTTAAGACCACGGGATTCAAGGGCATCATTGCATTTTGCGGTGTGATCCTTTCCGAGGCTTACTTGAGGACGGGTCAGCTGCCCGAGCTACAGGAGACGGCGGCGGCTGTCCGGGACCTCTGCCAAGACTGTGGCCAAAGATTTTGGGAGGGAGCAGCTCGAAGACTTCTTGCGGAAGGCCTACTCCTCGGCGGTAGCAGCGAAAACGAGGAGGCTGGCAATGAGCTCAATGCGTCCATCCGCCTTCTTCAGCAGTGCAGTGCTGAACCTGAATTGGCACGTGCTTATGAATGCTATGGACGTCTCCGTGAAAGGTTTGGAGATATCGCCGGCGCGCGCGATTATCTGAGTCGCGCCCTAGAAAAGTACGAACGCCTCGAGATGCTAATCGAACCTGACAGCGTCCGCAGGAAGCTGGCCACGCTCTAGACTGTGCTCGAATCGACGCCCAACCTCTGCGTGCAGCGGACGCGCGTGAAGCAGCGTCGTGCTTTGCGAACATCGTGCCCGCGCGCCGCTGACGCAGGTCGTTGGGCGTCCGGTGGTTTCGCAACAAGGGCGCGCCTGACACGCACTTTGAAATGATGCACTCACCCCGGGTCGGTATACGGACAAGCACGATGAACGATGTCCGCGCTTGGCTCGAGAGCCTCGGCCTCGGGGAGTACGCCCAAGCCTTCGATACGAACAGGATCGATGCGGACGTACTGCCCCACCTGACCGAGCAGGATCTCGCCGACCTTGGATTGCCGATCGGACCTCGTCGCAAAATCTTGGTCGCGATCCGCTCTAGGGCAGAGAAACCCACCGGACCGACCCAGGGAGAGCCTGCTGGCTCGCTTCCGCGCAGCGCCGAGCGACGCCATATCACAGTGATGTTCTGTGATCTCGTGGGGTCCACCGCGCTGTCGGAGGCACTCGATGCTGAGGATCTACGCATCGTCATGCGAACATATCAGCAGGCCGCCGGCGCGGTGATCGAGCGGTACGGCGGTCACGTCGCCCAGTACCTGGGTGACGGGCTGCTGACGTACTTCGGCTGGCCCGCCGCACACGAGGACGACGCGGAGCGCGCCGTGCGAGCCGCGCTTGAAATCGTCTCGAAGGTGAACGCGCTCGCGTTCCCTACGCCTCTGCAAGTACGCATCGGCATCGCCTCCGGTCCGGTCGTGGTCGGCGAGATCGGCGCAGGAGATGCCGCGGCCTCCAAGCTCGCGGTGGGTGAAACGCCGAACCTCGCCGCTCGCATCCAAGGGCTGGCGGGTGCGGGCGAGCTTGTCATATCCGCCTCGACGCGGCGCTTGGTCGGCGCAACCTTCGAGCTGTTCGACCTGGGCGCACACTCACTCAAGGGGATCGCCGAGCCCGTACAAGTGTGGGGGGTGAGCCGGATCGCGCCCACCGAGGGGCGATTCGAGGCGATGCGCGGTGCCCGGCTAACGCCGTTTGTCGGCCGCGACCCCGAACTGGCATTGCTGCTAGACCGCTGGGAACAGGCCAAGGACCGGGAGGGCCAGGTCGTACTGCTGTCCGGGGAGCCCGGCATCGGCAAGAGCCGGCTGACCCAGGTGTTGCGCGAGCGAGTCTCCGACGACCTCCACACGCTGCTGCGCTATCAGTGCTCGCCCTACCATACCAGCTCGGCACTCTATCCGGTGATCGACCAGCTGCAGCGCCTCGCGGGACTCGATCCTACGGACCGGGCGCAGACCAAGCTCGACAAGATGGAGACGCTGCTGCACAGCAGGGGCGACGATGTTCCGGCCGTGGGGTCGCTGTTCGCTGCCCTGCTCTCCATCGACGCGGCCGGGCGCTATACACCTTGGCAGCTGACCCCGCAGGCGCAGAAGGAAGCGACGCTCAAGGCCTTGGTGGGGCAGGTGCTGGCGCGGGCGGAACAGCAACCCGTGCTGATGATCTTCGAGGACGCGCACTGGATCGATCCGACCACGCAGGAATTCCTGGACCTGCTGCTGCCGGCGATTGCGAGCGAGCGTGTTCTCGCGGTGATTACCCATCGCCCAGAATACCAGCCGCCCTGGGCGCGCCTCGCGCAGGTCACGTCGCTGGCGCTCGCCCGCCTGCGGCGCAGCCAGGCCGTGCTCATGACCGAGAATGTCAGCGGCGGCAAGCTGCTGCCCAAAGAAGTGCTGGACCAGATTATCCTCAAGACCGACGGCGTGCCGCTGTTCGTGGAGGAGCTCACCAAGACCGTTCTGGAGAGCGGTCTGGTCACCGAGGTGGATGGCGTCTATCGTCTCGCTGCCCCTCTTCCCGGTCTGTCCATTCCCTCGACGCTGCAAGACAGCCTGATGGCCCGCCTCGACCGTGCGGCGCCGATGCGCGAGGTGGCGCAGGTCGGGGCATGTATCGGACGGCAGTTCTCCCGCGAGGTGCTCGCCGCGGTGTCGTCGCTCGATCCCGATGCCCTGGACGGCGCGCTTCAAGAGCTCCTGGACGCCGAGCTGATCTTCCGTACCGGCGTGCCGCCCAACGCCACTTACACGTTCAAGCATGCACTGGTACAGGACGCCGCCTACAACAGTTTGCTCAAGCTCGAGCGCCAGACAATCCACGGCCGTATCGCCGAAACGCTGCGCTCCGGCGTTTCCGCTGTCGCCGAGTCGGCGCCGGAGACGCTGGCCTATCACTACATGCACGCTGCACTCTACGAGATGGCAGCCGTTTACTGGCGCCTTGCGGCCGAGCGCGCCAGCATCCGCTTCGCCAACGCGGAGGCGATCGCGCACGCCCGTAACGGGCTGGCAGCGCTCGCTCGGACGCCGCAGAGCGCGGAGCGTGTTGCCTCGGAGCTGGCACTGCGCATGAGCCTGGTCGCAAGTCTGCGGATCGGTGACCACCACGACGAGGCGCTCGCAGAGCTTCAGAGGGCGCAGGAGCTCGCCACCGAGCACCACCGCGTGCTTGCCCTGTCGCGGATCCACCATGCCCGCGGCAACATCTACTTTCCCCTGGGCCAGGTCGAGCGGTGCTTCGCCGAGCACCAAGCTGCGTTGCGATTCGCCAGTCTGGCCCATTCGACAGAGGATGAAGCGCGCGCCTTGGGCGGAATCTGCGACGCCCACTACGTCGGCGGGCGGTTGCTGCAAGCACACGACTATGCCGACCGCTGCTTGACGCTCTGCCGGGAGCGCGGCCTGGAAGCCATCGAGGTCGCGTACCTTCCGATGCGTGCCGCAATCCATATGTACTGCCTGCGGTTCGAGCAAGCGCTCGATGACTGCCGTTCGGTCGTGGCCTTAGCGGCGAGGGTTGGCCAATCGCGCGCGGAGATCGTGTCGCGCAGCACGAGCTGTTGGGTACTCCTGGAGCAGCAGGAGTTCGCGATGGCCGAGGAGCACGCGAGCAGAGGTGTAGACGTGGCGCAACGGATCGGGGCGCGGCGATTGATCCCAGCTTTCAGCGACTCGCTGGCGCGGCTCCGGCTCCACGCCGGGGATCGTGCCGGCGCTGTCGAGCTGCTAGAGAGCGCCTGGGCCATTTCCCGGGAAACCGGTGTGACCCAGCTTGGACCGATCGTCCTGGGCGCGTTGGCGCTGGCCACGCCCGATCCCGCCCGCCGGCGCGAAGCGCTACGCGAGGGGCAGGCGCTCCTGGAGCGGGGTTGTGTCAGCCACAACTATTTCTGGTTCTATCGCTACGCCATCGACGTCAGCCTGGCAGAGGGGGACTGGGACGCCGCGGACACCTACGCGCGTTCCTTGGAGCATTATTTCCACGCCGAGCCGATGCCGTGGTCGGACTTCATCATCGCTCGGGGCCAAGCATTGGCGGGGTTGGGACGTCGAGGCCCGCAGAAGCAGATCATTTCAGAACTGCGGCGGGTGCGCGACGACGCTGCGGCCCTGGGCCTGAAGACAGAGCTTGAGCGGCTCGATACCGTGCTCGAGTCGGCGTCGGCTACGTAGCCGAACCCGGACGAGATCCGTACATGGAAGGACGCCCAACAGCGGCATCGAGCGGAGGCGCCGATAAGCGTCGTACTGCTTTGCTGGCATCCCGGCGGCGCCCCGCTCATGCCGGTCGTTATGCGGCACCGAACGCTGGGTGGAACCCGTCCGCAGGGTGTGCGATTGACCAGCACAGCGGGAGGATGGCCCGAGATCAAGTCGGAATGGAATATGTCCGGACGCCGATCGATATGGCTGGAAGACGCCTAAGGATAATAGTTTCGGTCAAGCGTGGCAGAATGCTGATGGCAACGGACATTATCCGACCGGCGTATCGACTTTTGCACAGTGAGCGCTGATGCCACACATCGCGGAATGGCTCCAATCCCTTGGCCTCGATCAGTACACGTCACTTTTCGAGACGAATGGGATTGATGTTGATGTCCTGGCTTTGCTTTCGGACAGCGAACTGGAAAAGCTCGGGGTCTTGCTCGGGCATCGAAAGAAGATTCTAAGGGCCATCTCCGAGATCGGCTCGGCGCGACTCATGAGCGCGCCTGACGCAGCCGTGTCGGATGCGACCACCTCGTCAACTCTTGCCGAAGGCGGCGAGCGCCGCCAGCTTACTGTTCTATTCTGTGACATGGTCGGTTTCACCGAGTTGGCCTCTCGCGTGGATCCAGAAGTGTTGCAACGGATCGTCCAAGCGTATGAGGATGCCTGTGCGGTATGCATAGCACGCTACGAGGGGTACGTTTTTCAGCGCTTGGGTGACGGCATCGTCGCCTTCTTCGGATATCCGTTGGCCCATGAAGGCGAGGCCGAGCGCGCCATCCACGCTGGACTGACCATTGTCGATTCCTTGTACCGAATCCAAGTTCCCGAGGTGGAGCGGTTGCAGGTGCGGGTCGGTATCGCTAGTGGCATGGTGGTGGTGTCATCCATCCAGAAAGGCGCGGTTGGGGAGACCATGAATCTGGCTTCGCGGCTGCAAGGTATCGCGCCGGTGAGCGGCATCGTGGTAAGCGAGCGCGTACGCCAGTTGGCGGGAGGCCGCTTCATCTACGAGGACCTCGGCGAGCAGACCCTGAAAGGCATTCCGCAGCCGACCCGCGTCTACCGCATTCTTGGGGTGAGCGAGATCGCCAGCCGCTTCGAAGCAGCGACCACGGCAGGGCTTACGCCGATAGTGGGTCGAGACCAAGAGATGGGCCTGCTGGTGGATCGGTGGGTGCAGGCCCAAGGTGGCGAGGGCCACGCAGTGCTCGTATCGGGGGAACCTGGTCTCGGTAAGAGCCGCATCGTGAGCGCGGTACGCGAGCGCCTGGAAGCGCAAGGGGTTCACACCTTGGCGTTTCAATGCTCGCCCTACCACACCAATAGTCCTTTGTACCCCAGCATTGACCACTTGGAGCGGGCCTTGAACTTCCGCCGCGACGACAGCGTGGAATCCAAGCTAGACCGACTGCAAGCCCTGTTGGTCGGTGATTACGGGGGATCCAAAGAGGACTTGCGCTTCATCGCGGCGTTGCTTTCCATCCCGGGTGAGGCAAGATATGGCCCGGTCACGATGACGGCGCAGCAGCTCAAAGACGAAATGCTGAGGGCTCTGGTCGATCTCATCGAGTCAGCCGGACAAAAGCGCAAGACCCTGGTCCTCTTCGAAGATGTTCACTGGGCCGATCCCACCAGTCTGGAACTGCTCGACCTGTTGATCGACCGCGTCACGGGTTTTCCGCTGCTGCTCGTGCTTACGCACCGACCCGAGTTCCAGACTCGTTGGGCACACCACCGTCATGTCACCGGCTTGGGTCTGCCGAAGCTGACCGCCGCGCAAAGCAGAGTCATAGCAACTAGCCTTGCCAAGGACAAGCCTCTGCCAGGCAACTTGCTGGATGAGATCCTCGCCAAGACCGATGGGGTTCCGCTCTTCGTCGAGGAATTGACCAAAGCTGTGCTGGAATCGAGGGACGTACAGGAAAAGCAGGGCCGCTCCGAACAAATCGGCGAGGGGGCTGCTTTCGCCATTCCGGCGACTCTCAGGGATTCGTTGATGGCGCGGCTCGATAGAAACCCGGCCGTCAAGGAGATCGCGCAGCTCGGGGCAGCCATAGGACGGGGGTTCAGCTACGAACTTATCCGAGCGCTCGCGCCGAGTACCCAGACGCAACTCGACCGCGCGTTGCAGCAGCTTACCGATTCCGGATTGGCATTCCAAAGCGGTGTCCCGCCGGATGCCGTCTACACCTTCAAGCACGCGCTTGTTCAAGATGTCGCTTACGACTCCCTACTGAGGAGCAAGCGACAAGAGCTGCACGAGAAAATAGCGTGCGTCCTGGAAAGTCTGCAATCGGCCAGCCTCGAGGAGGTTTGTGAGCTGCTTGCATACCACTACGCACGCAGTCTGAACGCCGAGAAGGCCGTGCACTATTTCGAC